>DAIQBR010000015.1:14874-23145 GCA_036781105.1 Kiloniellaceae bacterium | reverse complement strand
ACCGGCGGCAAGCGGGCGCCGCTGGTTTTCCTCGCCTGCATCCTCGCCTATCTGGCGGTGGCCTGGGTCGATGCCCTGATGATCGGGCGCGTGGGCGATAAGATCTTCCCGGTGACCGTGGGTCTGGTCACCCTGGTCTGCGGCATCGCTCTCTTGATCCGGATGATGCGTGCTCCGGAAGGCCATGCCCTTTTTGCCGACATGGAAAGGGGCGGCGAGGACTTCACTGCGCCGCACGGGCTGTGGGCGACGCTGGCATGGTTCGCCTTTCTCCTGGTGCTCTCGTCGCTGCTGGGTTTTGTCATCGCTGCAACGATCTTCTTCGTCACCTTCCTGCGCATCCGGGCGCAGGTGTCGTGGCTGCGCACGGTCGTGCTGAGCGCCATCTCGATCGGGTTCATCTGCTTCCTGGCAGGCACGCTGGGCCGCGACTTCCCGCCGGGGCTGCTGCAGGAGTTAGTCAGGCTGCCCTGGCCCCTGACCTAGAACCGCGGCCTTAGGGTGGCGTCAGCGCGCGAGGCTGCCGGGAAAGACGCTGCCCGCGAACAGCTTGCGCGCCGTCCTCAGGAAGGCAGCGCGCCGGATCTCCGGCGTGCCGGCGCCTTGCGCCACTTCCATGAGAACCTCCAGGGCACCGGTCGGATGTTCCACCGCCAGCGTCTTGCGCGCGCCCTCGGGAATTGACGCGACCTGTGCCGCGGGCGAGCCGGGCAGCAGACAGGCCGTGGCCACGCTGATGGCGCCGAACACGCCGATGGTGGCGTGGCAGCGGTGCGGGATGAAGGTGCGCGTCGACACGCAGCCGCCGTGCCTCGGCGGCGAGACCATGGTCATCTTCGGCACGGTCTTTTCGCACACGTCACCCAGGTTCATCAGCGGCCCGGCGGCAAGGCGCACCTCTTCCAGCCGTGCCTTGAGGCCGGCATCGGCCTCCAGTTCCTCGCGGGTCTCGTCGCCGCGGATGCCCATGTCGTCGGCCAGCAGCACAACCACGGGCATGCCGTTGTCGATCAGGGTCACGCGGTAGCCCGCGACCTCGTCCACCGCATGGCCGCTGGGCAAGAGGGCGCCGCACATCGAACCGGCGGCATCGGTGAAGCTCAACGGCACGGGTGCTGCGGTGCCGGGAACGCCGTCGATATGGGCCTCGCCGCCGTAGCTCACCCGGCCGCCGGGCGTGGCGATCTCGGCGATGGCGGTCTGTCCGCTGTTCACCATGAAGATGGCGACCTCGGTCACCGGGTCGCGCGCTGCCACCAGCCCGTGTTCGATCGCGAAGTAGCCGACGCCGGCCAGAATGTTGCCGCAGTTCTGGCCGTAGCCGACCCGGGCCTCGTCGACGAAAACCTGGGCAAAGAGATAGTCGACATCGATGCCGGGGCGCGTCGAGGCGGAGATGATGGCGACCTTGCTGGTCAGTGGATCGGCGCCGCCGATCCCATCGATCTGGCGCGGATCCGGCGAGCCCATGATCGACAGCAGCAGCCTGTCGCGCGCCGCTTCCTGCGCCGGCAGGTCACGGGCCAGGAAGTAGGCGCCCTTCGAGGTGCCGCCGCGCATCAGGGTGCAGGGAATGCCCGTGGCCGGCGTGGCGCTCATCGCGCGACGCCCCTCACAGTTCGTCGCCCCTCATAACTCGTCGACCGTGCGCGGGAAGATCGACTGAAAGGCCTCGGCGTACTTCGCCGCGCGCCCGCCGGCCTGGCCGCCGGAGTTGCGGCGGAACTGGTTGCCCCGGTTCTCGGCCACGTTGGTGTAGTAGGACCAGAGGTGTTCCTGACCCTCCATGCACTCGATGGCGGCGCGCTTCTGCTCCCAGACATCGGTGATGTCGAGCAGGGTATCGCAGCGCCAGTCGCACTGCTCGGTCTGGTGCGGCTCGAAGAGGTAGAGCTGCGGCGCGCCGAGCACCTTCTCACCCGGCTTGTGGCCCCAGGCCTGTGCGGTCGAGCGGCACTCCAGCGTAACCTGCGTGGCATAGGGGTGGTCGCCATTGTAGGGGTCGGCCTTGGAGTGGCTCAGCATGAAGGCCGGCTGCACCGCGCGCATCACGTCGACCAGCCGCTCCTTGGCCTCGGGGCCGGCGACCAGGGGGTAGTCGCCCAGGTCGAAGAAGTGAATGTCGTGCGCTTGCACCGCCTTGGCGGCGGCCTCGGCTTCCTTGCGGCGGGCGTCTTTCACCTGCTGCAGGGTGGTGCCGGGATTCTTCCACAGCTTGGCCGACTCGCCGCGCTCGCCATACGACAGGCAGACGATGGTGACGGCGTAGCCCTTGGCGGCGTGCAGTGCGATGGCCCCGCCCGCGCGCCAGACGAAGTCAGCGGCATGCGCACTGACGACCAAGGCGGTTTGCCCTGCCATCCTTTCCTCCCTGTAGCTCTTATTGTCCGTCCGGTGGGAAGTATTGCTCTCCGGGCCCGTGCTGTATAAGAAAAACCGTGCCAGGAGTATTACGTCTGGCTATAGACTCCTCGAAGGCTGAAGCGATGATCCGTCCGAACCTGCGACATCTAAGGGCCTTCAGCCTGGCCGTCCGCGAAAGGAACATTAGCCGGGCGGCCGAGGCGGCCCACATCACGCAGTCGGCGGTCAGCCAGGCGGTGGCCAAGCTGGAGGCCCACTACGGCTGCCGCCTGCTGGAACGCAGCGCTGCGGGGGTCTATCCCACATCTCTCGGAACGGTGGCGGCCGAACGTATCGATCGTGCCCTGGCACGGCTGCGCGCGGCCTGCCAACGGCTGACCCAGGCCCGCAGCGCGCGTCAGCCCGGCACGGCCCCAGGGGCGGTCGCCGGGGCGGTCACTGGGGCGGTCACTGGGGCGGCGGCGCCCGAACGCATGCTTACCCTCTCGCAACTCGCGGCTTTCCTTGCCACCGCCCAGGCTGGCGGCTTCAAGGCCGGGGCCCGTCAGCTCGGCCTCTCGCAGCCCTCGGTGCACCGTGCCGTGCGCCAGCTTCAGGACGTGCTCGGCATCGACCTGCTGGAGCAGACCAGCCTCGGTCTGGCGCCGACCCGTGCCGGCGCTGATTTCGCCGCCTCGGTGGCGCTGATCCTGAAGGAGATCGATCTCGTCGCCGACGACCTCGACGAGGCGCGCGGCCGCCATCGCGGGCGCGTCGCCATCGGCTCGCTGGCGCTGGGGCGCAGCGAGCTGGTGCCGCGTGCCGTCGCCCGCGCCGTGAAGGCCTTTCCCGACGCCCAGTTCCTCATCCAGGACGGCACCTACGACCAGCTGCTGCACGGCCTGCGCGCCGGTGAGCTCGATCTCATCGTCACCGCCGCACGGCCGCTGCAGACCGATGACGTGATCGAGGTGCCGCTGTTCGACGACGCGCTCGCCGTGGTCGCCCGCGCCGATCACCCCCTCGCGGCGCAGGGCGTTGCCGCGCTGGAGGACCTCCGGCGCTATCCCTGGATACTGCCGCGTCGGGACACGCCGACGCGCCAGCGCTGCGACGCCTTGCTGGCCCAGATCGGCGGCCCCGAGCCGGTCGGCCAGGTGGAGACCGGCGCCCTGGTCGCGGTTCGCGCGCTGCTGCTGGAAAGCGACCGCCTGACATTGCTGTCGCGGCGCCAGATCGCGGTCGACGTGAAGTCGGGCCTCCTGGCGGCGCTCGATGTGCCCCTGCCGGAGCCTCGGCGCAGCATCGTCGCGACCCTCAGGCGCGACTGGAAGCCGACCCAGGTTCAGGCGGCGCTGCTTGAGGAACTGCAGGCGATCACCTGCGAGTGGGCCCTCGAGGACGGGGTGCCGTCACACAGCGCGCTAAGCGGCAGCGCCTGAAGCCAGCGCCCGGATCGTCTCCAGCAGGTCGGCGGGCAAGCGGATGCCGTCGCGCAGCGCCGCGGCCCGGCGCTGCTGCTCGCGCTCGCCGGGCAGCTGCACCGGCTGATCGGGGTCGGCCGGCGGCGTGCCTTGCACGATTTCGCGGAAATGTGCGATGGCCTCGCCGTAGGCCTCGGCGCCGAGCAGCCGGGCGGGATCGATCAGCAAGAAGAAGTGGCCGGTGCCTGAGGCCTGCTCGGGAAACTCGGTCCAGGGCGTGATGTCGGTCAGGAAGCGCGCGCCGCTGAGCACGCCGGACAGCACATCGACCGCCTGCGACAGTCCGGAGCCCTTGTGGCCGCCGAAGGGCAGCAGGAAGCCGGCCAGAGCCGCCGCGGGGTCGACCGTCGGCCGGCCCGCCGCGTCGACGGCCCAGCCTTCCGGGATGGTGCTGCCCTCGTCGCGCGCTTTGCGGATCTTGCCGCGCGCGGCGACGCTCATCGCCATGTCGAGCAGGAAGTGCGGGGCTGTGGGGCAGGGCGCGGCAATGCACAGCGGATTGTTGCCGAGCCGCGCCTCGCGGCCGCCCCAGGGTGCGATGGTGGGCGAGGCATTGGTGCCGCAGAGCAGCACCAGGCTGCGTTCGCAGGCCTTCAGGCCGTAGGGTGCCAGGGCGCCCAGGTGGTGCGAGCGCCGGCAGCCGAGGTAGGCCATGCCGGTTTCCGCCGCCATGGCGAAGCCTTCTTCCAGGGCGGTCATGGCGACCGCCGGGCCGAGGCCATCGTCGCCGTCAACGATGGCCAGCGACGGCGCTCGGCGCTCGACCGTGATCTCAGCTGCGGCTTTGATGCCGCCCAGGCGCAGGCGCTCGCCGTACAGCAACAGGCGCAGTACCCCGTGGGTGCCGAGGCCCATCATGTCGCCTTCGACCAGGATTTCGGCGGTGGCCGCGGCGTGGGCCGGGCTGGCGCCGGCCTGCGTCAGGGTGGCGACGGCCAGCGGACGCAGTTCCGCGGCGGAAATGACGGCGGTTTCGCTCATGCCGAAGAGGTAGCAGGTTTCCGTGCGCCTGCGCAGAGCAGAAATCACTGCTGCGGCAGTTTATCGTAGAACATGTCGTAGATCGCGAAGGTGATATCGCTCTCCAGCGGAAAGGAGAGCATGCCCATCACCGAATAGCCGAGCAGCCAGGGCATCAGGTAGAAGCGCACCATGAAGAAGAACCAGGCGACGAACAGCGGCACCAGCGGCTGGATGAGGAAGCCCGGCGTGATCGGCCGGAACACGCGCAGGATCGGGTTGGTCGCCTTCACGAAGAACCGCATGAAGAAGAAGTTGGTATCTTCCGGCAGGAAGATGTTCATCGCGAAGCGGCCGATCAGCGTCCACATGACGATGCCGAGGATGTAGTCGATCGCCACGACCCAGATCGGGAAGATGGAAAGCGGGTCAGTCATGCGACAGGCCTGGCTGGGCGGTTCCTAGGGTTGGAAAGGAAAAGGGTGGCGGAGCAAGCTCCGCCACCCAGGTCTGTGCAACGTCTTTCTTATCAGGTCAGTGTGCGGCACCCAGAATGGTCTCGCCCGAGGGCAGACGAACTTCGTCGACCATCGCCTGAGTCTCGGCATCCGGGGCCGGGGTCATCAGGCTGACCACGACCATGGCCACCAGGCTGACCGGCATGCCGATCATGGCGAAGCGGAGATGGTCGATGCCGAGCCACGGAGCGCCGCCCGTGTAGACGTAGTAGAGGTAGGCCGAGCCCGCCGCGAAACCGCAGATCATACCGGCGATCGCGCCTTGCGTGTTGGCCCGCTTCCACCAGACGCCCAGCACCAGCGGGAAGAACAGGCCGGAGGCGGCGAAGCAGAAGGCCCAGGCCACCGCACCCAGGATACCCGTGAGCTGCAGGCTGGCGATCAGGGCGCCGAGGGCACCGATGACGACCAGCAGGACACGGGCGACGATCAGGCGGTGCCTGGTGTCGGCCTTGGGGTCGATGATCTTGTAGTAGAGATCGTGGCTGAGCGCGTTGGCGATCGCCAGCAGCAGACCGTCGGCCGTCGACATGGCGGCCGCCAGGCCGCCGGCGGCGACCAGACCGGAGATCACGTAAGGCAGGCCGGCGATTTCCGGCGTTGCCAGCACGGTGATGTCCGCACGCATGAAGAACTCGTTCAGCTGCAGGATACCGTCGCCGTTACCGTCGACGATGGCCAGCATCCCGACGCTGGCCCAGTTCTGGATCCACGCCAGTGAGTTCACCGCCTCGATCGACTGTCCGATGATCGCCGTCGGCAGGTTGGGATCGAGCAGCTGCAGCTTCGACAGCGTGGCAAGCGCCGGCGCCGTGAAGTACAGCAGGAAGATGAACAGCAGCGACCAGGCGACCGACTTGCGGGCGGCCCGGACCGATGGCGTGGTGAAGTAGCGCATGAGGATGTGCGGCAGAGAGGCCGTACCCGCCATCATGCAGAACGCCAGGGTGACGAACCTCCAACTGTCCATGCCGCCCATCGGTGCGTTGTGCGGCGTTCGCAGGATGGATACGCCACCTGGTGCCCCGTCGACCGGTGCTGCGCCGAGCCCCAGCATCGGCTCCAGTTCCGCGATGCGCTGCACCGCGTCGCCGTAGCTGAAGTGGGGGATCACGCCGAAGCCCTGTACGTTGGACATCCAGATCACCGGCGTCAGGTAGGCGATGATGAGCACGATGTACTGGGCCACCTGGGTCCAGGTCACTGCCC
Organism: Kiloniellaceae bacterium; assembly: GCA_036781105.1. Taxonomy (GTDB): domain Bacteria; phylum Pseudomonadota; class Alphaproteobacteria; order Kiloniellales; family Kiloniellaceae; genus Pelagibius. The sequence goes on along the minus strand of DAIQBR010000015.1, from coordinate 16,631 downwards.
GCATGCCGCCCAGCATGGAACACAGCAGGATGCCGACCAGCCCGATCCACACGCCGGCCTGGAAGGGGATATCGAAAGCGCGGGCGGCGATGGTGCCGGAGGCGTTGATCTGGGCGGTCACGTAGGTGAAGGAGGCCGCCACCAGGACGATGACAGCGCAGAAGCGGGCGAAATTGCCGCCGTAGCGGGTGCCGATGAAGTCCGGCACCGTATAGCAGCCGAACTTGCGCAGGTAGGGCGCCATCAGCGAGTTGACCAGCACGTAGCCGCCGGTCCAGCCCACCACGAAGGCGAGGTAGCCGTAGCCGCCGAAGTAAATGCCGCCGGCCAGCGCGACGAAGGAAGCGCCGGACATCCAGTCCGCCGCCGTTGCCATGCCGTTGTAGACGGCGGGCACCTCGCGGCCTGCGACGTAGTAGGCCTCGACCTGCATGGTTCGCGACAGCCAGCCGATCACGGCGTAGATGACCACGGTGAAACCGACGAACATCAGGCCGATGGCTCTGGCGCTGGCCCCGAACTGCTCCGCGATCGCCATCAACAGGATGAAGACCAGGAACCCGCCGGTATAGAGGCCGTAAATCTTGCCGAGATTATCGACAAACCTTCCTTGCAGTCTCATGTCCGCCCCCTATTGCTCGCCGACGCCGGCTTCGTCGTCGATTTGATCCTGTTTCCAGTTCTGGAAAAAGATCAGCAGTACGAAGACGATGAGCGACCCCTGGACGCACATGTAGTAACCCAAGGGAAAACCGATGAAGGTGATGGAGTTCAATTCTCCGGCGAACCACGGAATGACGAAGGAGAAGATGAACCAGACGATGAGAACCCCTATGGTGAGGCTTCGCGTCCTGGCCCAATGACGCACTTTGGCGTCTTGGCTGATTTCAGGCATGTTATCCCCCGAGGCAATTATTGTATTTTGAGTCGCTACCCCTGCCGCCCTCGGCCGCTGCTTGCGGACGAATGGAAGCTGGTCACGATTGTACAAGAATCGGTAGACTCGCAATACCAATAATGATGGCGCGGGGTCGATTTTTGTTTGCGTTTCAACGGAAATTGCCTGTAATCGGCTCTCTGCGGGGGTTTTTGGGGCTGTGACTCCTATGAGTCTTTTACTGCAGAAGGCCAAGTCCTTACTGCCCGTTTTCTTGGACCGGTTGACAATCCGGCGCGAATCGGGGCCGCTCGATTCGCCCGAATGCCTCCGGCACTTCGTGTCGACCCGCGCCGCGTTCATGGCCCAGAAGACCCTCTACGGTTATCTGAAGACCCGCATGGGCACCCGGTATCCGAGCATGTTCGAGGACGAGGTCCTGATCGCCTCCATCGACATCGCCAAGCTGCAGGTCTTTGCCGCCTGTCTCTCGGACCTCGCGCTCTATGCCGCCAACCGTGCCCTGGAGGGCACTGAGGTGCCGCCGGAGGCGCGCCGCGACCTGGCACGGGCCTGTTTCGACCAGGGCCTGGCGGACAGCGCTGACGCGGCGGTGGGCGTGGAAGCCTTTTCCGCCGCCGAGGCGAAGGCGGCCTTCGAGCGGCGGCTGGCCTTCTGGGACTGGGACGACGGCCCCAAGGGCGCGGACATCTTCAGCGAGAGCCCCGCCGCGCTGGTGCGCTGGGCCCCGATCGCCCCGGAACTGAAACAGTTCGACCGCGAGATCGTGGAGAACTCCATCAAGTTCAAGTGGCGCGACGCAAGGCGCGACTTCGAACGCCGTCTCGATGCCGCCGCCGTGGCGGCCGCCCTCGGCGGG
>DAIQBR010000015.1:14401-14784 GCA_036781105.1 Kiloniellaceae bacterium | reverse complement strand
GTAGGAGCGCCCCACCGATGAGCAGCTGCGATGAGCTTCCAGGCAACTGAAAGCGGCCTGTCGGGGCTGCCGCTGGCGGCGGTTCCGGTCGTCGCCCTCGACTGCGAAACGACCGGCCTGGATGTGAAGACGGACCGCATCGTGGAGATCGCTGCAGTGCGCCTGGGCGAGGCAGGTGGTGCCGCGCAGGATATTCCTGAGCGCAACGTATATGTCAGCCTAATCAATCCCGGCAGTCCCATTCCGCCGGCCTCGACGGCGATCCACGGCATTACCGACGACGAGGTGGCCGCGGCGGAGAGCTTTCCGCAGGTCATGGCGGAACTCGCGGCCTGGGCCGGGCCGTCGGTGGTGGTCGGCTACGCCGTCGGCTTCGATCTGGC
>DAIQBR010000015.1:10526-14357 GCA_036781105.1 Kiloniellaceae bacterium | reverse complement strand
CCGCCACGGCCTGCCCTGGTCGCCGCCGCGGTCGCTGGACGTGCGCCATCTGGTGCAACTTGTCGCGCCGGAGTTACCCAATCAGTCGCTGGAGATGGCCGCCAAGTGGCTCGGTGTCGAGTCGGGCGAGCGCCACCGTGCCCTCGGCGACGCGGAGACCGCGGGGCGCATTTTCAACGCCCTGCTGCCGCGCCTGCGCGAGAAAGGCATCGTCACCCTGGCTCAGGCCGAACGGGTCTGCCGCGGCCTGACCTCGCGGCTGGAGGAGGAGGCCCAGGCCGGCTGGCACGACGTGCTGCGCGACAGCCGCATCGTGAAGGAGGGCGTCGCCGAATACGCCCGCATCGACAGCTTTCCCTACCGCCACAGGGTCTTCGACGTGATGCGCATGCCCGCGACCAGCGTCAGCCGCGATCTCTCGGTCAAGGAGGCGCTGGCGATGATGATGGACAAGGGCATCTCCTCGGTCTTCGTCGACCCGGCCGAACCGGGCGGCGACTATGGGATTCTGACCGAGCGGGATCTGCTGCGCGCCTTCAACAGCAACGTCGCCGGGGTGCGCGACGCCCCGGTCTCGCGCTACGCCAAGGGGCCGCTGGTCACCGTCGAGCAGGACGAGTTCGTCTACCGTGCCATCGCCGGCATGTCGCAGCGCGGCTTTCGCCATCTCGGCGTGCGTGACGACCAGGGAAAGCTGGTCGGCGCCCTCAGCGCGCGCGACCTGCTGCGCCAGCGCGCCAGCGATGCGCTCTCCCTGGGCGACGCGCTGGAGCGGGCGGAAAAACCCGCCGACCTCGGCCGCATCTGGGCCGGACTCACCACGGTGGCGCGCGGCCTCGTCTTCGAGGAAGCCGACCCCCGCGACATCGCCGCCATCGTCTCGCGCGAACTGCGCGCCCTCACGCGGCGCGCCTGCGAGCTGGCCGAGGCGACGATGCTGGAGGAGGACAGGGGCGGACCGCCGCGGCCCTATGCCATGATGGTGCTGGGCTCCGGCGGGCGCGGCGAAAGCCTGCTGGCGATGGACCAGGACAATGCCATCGTTTTCGATGCGGGCGAGCCCGGCGGGCCGGAGGACCTCTGGTTCGAGCGGCTCGGTGTCCTGGTGGCCGACATGCTGAATGGTGCCGGCGTGATCTACTGTCCCGGCGGCATCATGGCGGCCAAGTCCGAGTGGCGCATGGACCTCACCGGCTGGCGCCACCGCATCGAGATATGGATCGGCATGTCGCGGCCTGAGGACCTCCTCAACTGCGATATCTTTTTCGACGCCGTGCCGGTCTACGGCGTGCGCGACCTGGCCGAAGGCCTGATTGCCGAGGCGCTGGACGCGGCACGCGGCTCGCGCACCTTTCTCAAGGCCATGTCGATGAAGGCGAGCGACTTCCAGGTCCAGCTCAACTGGCTCGGCCGGCCGCGCCTGGACAACGGCCGCATCGACCTGAAGAAGGGCGGCCTCATGCCGATCTTCTCGGCGGCGCGCGTGGCGGCGCTGACCCACGGCATTGCCAAGCGCTCGACGCCGGAACGCCTGGAGGCGCTGCGCGAACTGGATGTGGTCGACGCCGCGCTGATCGGCCGCCTCATCGAGGCGCACCGCATTCTGCTCGGCGCCATCCTCGGCCAGCAGCTGCGCGACCTGCCCGCGGGCATCAAGCTGTCCAACCGCGTCGCCCCGGCGGAGATGTCCGCCTACGACCGCCAGCAGCTCACCTGGGCCCTCGGCCAGATCGCCGACTGCCGCACCCTGCTGGGCACCCCGGGGTTCGGGTGACAGCGGAGCACCGTGGCTCAAGAGTCTGTTTGATCAGCGGCCGAGGCGCCGCTGCGGCGGCGCCGGGTGCTATTCGGCCGCTTGCCTGTACGCCAGGGGCCTGTCCGCCGCATCGGACTTCGGCATAGGCTTCGCACCCGCACGGGCAGTCGTCCCCATGCCGTAGGCCAATGCGGCGACGCCCGCTGCGATGAAGATGAATCCGCCACTCGCGCCCTCCTGAAACCTGAGGAGCAACAGCCCGAACAGGATCAGCGCGGCGTGGATCACGAACCACTTCGTCATATGCAGGAAGCCGCGATAGGTTCGCCGGCGCGACGCGTAGAGTTCTTCGGCCATATCTGTGTCATTGGCCATATGTGCGTCATTTTGGGGCATCGCCATCATCCTTTCTTCCGGGAAGAGACCGATTACCGGCCGGATGAGACGATCGCGCCTGCACCGCCCATCCGCCTGACGGGAAACGGCGGGCAGCGGCTGATGGTTCCGCTTGTGCTGGCGTGCGAACCGCGGGAAGCAGACGCTAAGACTGAAACACTGTCCCCGCGCCGGCGCTTCGCGCCCGCGCCACCGCCAGGGCGGCGATCGCGGTGTCCTGCACGCCGGTGCCGGTGAGATCGCAGAGGATGCACTGGGTCGCGTCTTCGCGGCCCGGTTTCTGGCCGGCGATGACCTCGCCCAGTTCGGGAAAGGCGGCGTGGGCGTCGACCGTGCCGGCCTCGATGGCGTGGTGCAGTTCGCCCAGCAGCCTGACCTGGCTCAGGCGGTCGCAGACGTAGGCGTCGGCGGCGGCCAGCGCCTCGGGCGCCACCTCGTTCTTGTAGTGCGCGTCGGAGCCCATGGCGATGATGGTCAATCCGGGATGCAGGTGCTCTTTCAGCAGCAGCGGCTTGTTGGCCGGCGTGGTGGTGACCACCACGTCGCTCGCGGCGCAGAGCGCGCCGATGTCGTCGCTGATGTCGATGGGGATGCCCAGCGCGTCGGTCATCTCTTGCGCGCAGGCCTCGGCCTGTCCGCCGTCGCGCGCCCAGACCAGAGCCGACTGCAACGGGCGTACCAGGTTCAGCGCCTGCAGTTGCAGGCGCGCCTGCACGCCGGCGCCGAGGATGCCAGCCTTTTTGGCGTCCTTGCGCGCCAGAATATCGGCGGCGACACCGCCGGCCGCCGCGGTGCGCAGGTCGGTGAGGTAGCCGTTGTCCAGCAGCAGCGCTTCGACGATACCGGTCTTGGCGCTGAACACCACCATCAGGCCGTTCAGGCTGGGCAGTCCGATCTTGGGGTTGTCGAAGAAGCCGGGGCTCATCTTCATCGCCAGCATGTCGAGGCCAGGCACGTAGGCGGTCTTCACGTCGATCTCGCCGTTGGCGTCGGCGATTTCCAGGTGCAGCACCGGCGGCATGATCACCGCCTTGCTGGCCAGCGCTTCGAAGCCGCCGGCGATGCAGTCCAGGACGTCGCGGTCGAGGCGCAGCAGGCCGCGCAGCTGCTCTTCGTTCAGGATCGAGATGTCAGGCATGGCGCCGTTCCTCGGCAGCGCGCGCCTGGCGTTCCGCCAGCAGGTCCGGGTTCTCGCCCTGGACGATGCGGCGGTGCAGGGCCATGTCGATGTTGCCGCCGCTCAGCAGCAGGATAGCGGTACCCCAGCTCGGGCGCGGCGCCTGCAGCAGGGCGGCGATGGGCACCGCGCCGCCGCCTTCGACGATCTGGCGCTCTTCCAGGTAGGCGTGGCGGATCGCTTCGGCGATCTCGGACTCGTCGACCAGGATCACGTCGTCGACCAGGGCCTGCACCATGGCGTAGGTGTGGCGGTTGTCGAGCCCGATGCCGCCGCCCAGGGAGTCGGCCAGGGTCGGCAGTTCCTCGACGGCGACCGGCCGGCCGGCGACCAGGCTGTCGTGCATCGCCGCGCCGCGGCGCATGGAGACGCCGACGATGCGGATCTGCGGCTTCATCGTCTTGGCCGCCATGGCGACGCCGGCGATCAGCCCGCCGCCGGACAGCGGCACCACCAGGGTGTCGGCCTCCGGCAGTTGCATCAGCATCTCGACGCCCAGGGT
>DAIQBR010000015.1:4225-10513 GCA_036781105.1 Kiloniellaceae bacterium | reverse complement strand
AAGGGCGGCAGCGCGATCATGCCTTCCTCGGCGACCAGGCGGTCGACCTCGACCTGGGCGTCGTCCTGCGACAGGCCGACGATGCGCGCCTCCGCCCCCAAGGCCTCGATCGCTTCCACCTTGTTGCGCGGCACCAGCGCCGACATGCAGACGATGCAGCGCGCCCCGGCCAGGCGCGCGGCGTGGGCCAGTGCGCGGCCGTGGTTGCCGGTCGAGGCGGCGGTGACGCCGCGCGCCCGCGCCTCGGGCGTCAGCGACAGCACCGCGTTGGTGGCGCCGCGCAGCTTGAAGGAGCCGGTGATCTGGTGGTGCTCGCACTTCAGGTGCACCGGCGCGCCGTGGCGCGCCGTCAGGCTGGGCGACTGCGTCAGCGGCGTCTCGCGGATGTGCGCGGCGATGCGCCGGCGCGCCGCGAGGCTGTCGGTCAACTGCGGGTGCGCCGCGGTTTCTTCTTGGTCCGCCATGGGCGGCCTCCCGGTGAAATCTTCCTGCGGCTTTTGGCTTGCTTGGAAAAGCCTTAGCACAGGCGGCGCAGCGAGAGAACCCGGCGCTAGAGGTCCCGTGCCAGGACCCGGGAGACTGGCGTCGGTGCGATGCTCAGGCTCTCCAATCCCGGCAGGTCGGGGGACGCGACGTTGTGCTGCTTCATCAGGGCCACCTGGCCCTCCGTCAGGGGCGGGCTCGGCAGCACGGACGCGGCCAGGGCCAGGGCATCCCAGATCGCGAAGGGAACGGGAATCAGCAGTGGCCGGCGTCCGGCGTGTGCCATGACCAGTTGGAGAAGCTGCCGATAGCTGAAGACCTGCGGCCCGCCCAGCGCGTAGAGCCCGGCTGGTGCGCCGTCGCGGGTCAGCGCCTGCACCGCCGCTTCGGCGACGTCCTCGGCGAAGACCGGTTGCAGTTTCGTTTCGCCCTTTCCGAACAGGGGAATCGCCGGCAGGCGGCGCACCAGCGTCAGCAGCGTCGTCAGGAAGGCATCGTCGGCTGCGAACATCACGCTGGGCCGTAGGAGGCAGGCCTGCGCGAAAGCCGCGCGGACCGCCGCTTCACCTTCGCCACGGCAACGCACGTAGGGGGAGCTGGCCGTCGCATCGGCGCCGATGCCGGAGAGATGTACCAACCGCACAATGCCCTGTTGCCGGCAGGCGGTGGCGACCTTGCCTGCGCCCTCGACATGAACGGCGCGGAACGTCGCCGCCCCCTGCTCGACATAGAGCCCGACGGCGTTCACCACGCCCTGCACGCCGTCGATCGCGGCGTCGACCGAGGCCGTGTCGCGTATGTCGGCGCGTATCGCGGACAGCTTGTCGCCGGCGGGCCTGGGCGCTGCGCCGGTCGTGCCGTGACGGCTGGCCACGCGCACCTGCAGGCCGTGCGCGAGCAGGCGCTCGACGATCCGGCGCCCGAGAAAACCGGTGCCTCCGAAGACGGTAACTGTCTCGACGGGCATGGCGCCCCTCTTGCGGTCCTGCTGCTACCCGCGCCGCTGCACGCCCGCTTCGGTTATGATCACGTCCATCGGGATGTCGTGGGTCTGGGGGAAAATCGAGGCGATGGCGCCGCTGCCGTCGCCGACGCCGATGACCAGCGGCTTGCCGGGGTGTGCCGCCAGGGTGCGGTCGAAGAAGCCGCCGCCGTAGCCCAGGCGGTAACCGGCGGGGTCGTGGCCGACCAGCGGCGCGATGACCACGCCGGGCGTCACCTCCGGGCCTTCCGCCGGGATCGGGATCTTCCACACGCCGTGGGTCATGCGGATGCCGGGGCGCCACTCGCGGAACACCAGCGGCTGTGCCTTGGCGACCACCACCGGCAGGGCGACGCGGCCGCCGCGCTTGACGAAGCCGCGCATCCAGCCGCGCAGGTCGAGCTCGCCGCGGAACGGCCAGTAGAGGCTGACCAGGTCGTCCGGGTCCGGCGCGATCAGCCGGTCCAGTTCGACCGCCACCTGCGCGGCGATGGCTTGGCGTTCGGCCGCCGGGCGGGCGAGGCGCAGGGCGATGAGGCGCGCGCGTTCCTCTATGCGCCAGCGGGCCACCTGGCGCGCCTGCTCGGCGGCGCTCAGCGGGCGCAGGCTCTCGGCGTCCAGGTCCCCGGCGTAGCAGACTGGCGAGGCGGGCTCGTTGCTGGTTTCCTTGCTCATTCTTCCAGCTTGGCGCTCCTGGCGACGCGCCGCAAGAGCCGCATCAGGCTGCGCCGCTCGCTCTCGCTGAGAGCGCCGACCAGCAGCTTCTCGGCCGCCAGGATCTGCCCGCGCAGGGCGCTGAAGTAGGCCTCGCCTGCCGGCGACAGCGTGTAGCCGCAGCGCCGCGCGTCCTCGCGCGAAGACTGCGGCACCAGGAAGCCGATGCGGCGCAGCGGCTTCATCGCGGTGGTGACCACCGAGGGTGCCGTCACCATGCCCTCGGCCAGCTCGCCGTGGGTGATGCCCGGGTTCAGCAGCACCAGTTCCATGATGCCGTACTGCAGGGGCGACAGGTCGCTGCCGTCGAAAGCCTGGGCGAAGGCCTGCTGGCTGCGCAGGTGGCAGCGCCGGAACAGGTGGCCGAAAGCGTCGTGCAGCAGTCCCGTGTGCAGCACGGGTGACGGTTTCTTCGCGGCGTTGCCGTTGCTCATGACGCGGCCGCCGGCTGCGGCACGATGGAGGGCCGGCTGTTCAGGTCATTCTTGTCGAAGCCCGCCAGCTTCTTGTAGCCGCTGGCCGTCGCCGCCAGCTCGCCCGGCGTCAGCACGTCTTCGATGCGCGCGAAGCCGTCGGGCGCCAGCTCCTCGACGCGCTGCATGACCTCCTCGGGGCCGTTCCGGCGGTTGGCCAGTACGATCTTCGCGGTCGCCGGGCGGCGTTCGGCCTCGTAGGCGGCCAGCGCTTGCGGGGTCGCGCCGTGGTTCAGGATCTCGCGGGTCAGCACCCGGGCATCGAGGATCGCCTGGGAGGCACCGTTGGAGCCGATGGGGTACATGGCATGCGCCGCGTCGCCCAGCAGCGTGGCGCGGCCTTCGCTCCAGCGCGGCAGCGGATCGCGGTCCACCATGGGGTATTCGTAGACCGCTTCGGCGGCGCGGATCAGCGCCGGCACGTCCAGCCAGTCGAAGCGCCAGTCCTCGAACTGCGGCAGGAAGTCGGCGGGATCGCCCGGCCGGTTCCAGTCCTCGCGGCGCCAGGCGTGATCGGCGGCAAACTTGCGCTCGGCGATGAAGTTGATGGTGGCTTTTCCGTCTTCGTCCGGTGCCGAGATCGGATAGCAGACGAACTTCTGGAATTCGTGGCCGGCCATGATCATCGAACGGCCGGTAAGATAGGGTTTGGCGCGCGCGGTGCCGCGCCACAGGATGGCGCCGTTCCAGATCGGCGCGCCCTCGTCGGGATAGAGCTTGCGGCGCAGGCTGGAATGAATGCCGTCGGCGCCGATCAGCAGGCTGCCGCTCACCTCGCTGCGTGCCGCCGTGGACCGCTTGTCGGTGAAGCCCGCCGTTACGGTGTTGCCGCTTTCGCGCCAGTCGTCCAGGTGCCGGCCCGTCACGACGCTGTCGTTGCCCAGGCGCGCTTTCACCGCGGCCAGCAGCATCATCTGCAGCTTGCCGCGGTGGAGCGAGATCTGCGGCCAGCGGTAGCCGGCGGCGGCGCCGCGCGGCTCCGACCAGATGAGCTGGCCGCGCTTGGAGTAGTAGGCGAGCTCGGCGGTGCGCACGCCGAGCTCGTCGAGTTCATCCAGCAGCCCCAGCTCGTCGAGCTCGCGCACCGCATGGGGCAGCAGGTTGATGCCGACGCCCAGCGGCCGGATCTCTGCCGAAGACTCGAATACCCTGACCGGCACTCCCGCCTGATGCAGCGAGAGTGCCAGCGTCAGGCCGCCGATGCCGGCGCCGGCGATCAGGACGGTCACGCCGGCCAGCCTCTACTTGCCGGCGTACTCGGCGATCAGGGCCTTGGCATCGGCCACCATGGCGGCGCCGTCGTAGCCCTTGGCGTTCATCTCCGCGATCCACTGGTCGACCAGCGGCGCGGCTACCGCCTGCCAGCGCGCGACCTCCGCCTCGTCCAGCGTGATCATCTTGTTGCCGGAGGCCTTGGCGACGGCGATGCCGGGGGCGTCACCCTCGTCCATCACGCGGCCGACCCACTTGGAGGTCTCGAGGCCGGAGTTGGCATCGAGCACCGCCTTCAGGTCGCCGGGCAGGGAATCGTACTTCGCCTTGTTCATGGCGAAGACGAAGAACGAGGTGTAGAGCCCGCGCGGCCCCGCGAAATCGGTGTGGCTGTTGACCAGCTCGGCCACCTTCAGCGGCGTGGTGACCTCCCAGGGGATCGCCGTGCCGTCGATGACGCCCTTGGACAGCGCCTCCGGCATGGCCGGCACCGGCATGCCGACCGGCGTGGCGCCCAGCGCCTGCAAGAGGGCGTTGGCCTGGCGCGTGGGACCGCGCAGTTTCAGGCCCTGCATATCCTCCAGCTTCTCGACGCCGTCGCCCTTCACGTGCAGCAGGCCGGGGCCGTGGGTGTGCACGGCGATCAGGTGCACGTCCTTGAACTCGTCGGTCAGGTACTTCTCGTAAAACTTCCAGGCGGCCTGAGAGGTGGCCTCGGCCGAGGCCGGCATGAAGGGCAGCTCGAAGGCCTCGGTGCCGGGGAAGCGGCCCGGCGTGTAGCCGGTCAGCGTCCAGACGATGTCGACCACGCCGTCGCGCGCCTGGTCATAGAGCGCTGGCGGCTTGCCGCCCAGCTGCATGGTCGGATAGAGCTCGAACTTGATGCGCCCGTTCGACTCCTGGGTGACCTTCTCGGCCCAGGGTGCGATGAAGTTCTTCGGCACCGGCGCCTGCGGCGGCAGGAACTGGTGGATGCGCAGGGTGACCTCCTGCGCGCTGGAGGCCGTCCCGCCGGCCAGCAAGGCGGCACCCGCTACCACGGCGGCGCCCAGAACATGTTTCAGAGTGCTCATCTGCTTTTCCTCCCTTTGCCGCCTCTGTCGCGGCCTTATTTGTTTACTATGTAAACGGATTTTCCCTGCGGCGGTCAACCGCCTCGGTTCAGTACGGCAATCCCACGTAGTTCTCCGCCAGGACCGTCTGCGCGGCCTTCGAGGACATCAGGTAGTCGAACTCGGCGCGCTGGATGCGGTCGCCGAAGCCTTCGTTCTCGGGAAATTTGTGCAGCAGCTGGGTCATCCACCAGGAGAAGCGCTCGGCCTTCCAGATGCGCGCCAGGGCGCGCTGCGAGTAGCCTTCCAGGCCGCTGTCGTCGCCCTTGCCGTACCAGGCGATCAGCGCTTCGGAGAGATAGTGGATGTCGGAGGCCGCGAGGTTCAGGCCCTTGGCTCCCGTCGGCGGTACGATGTGCGCGGCGTCGCCGGCCAGGAACAGGCGGCCCCAGCGCAGGGGTTCGGCGACGAAGCTGCGCAGGGGGGCGACGCTCTTCTCGATCGAGGCGCCGGTGACCAGGCGCCGGGCGACGTCAGCGGGGATCGTCGCCTTCAGGCGCTCCCAGAAGGCCGCGTCTGACCAGTCGTCGGGGTTCTCATCGGCCTTCACCTGCACGTAGTAGCGGCTCAACTGCGGGCCGCGCAGGGAGCAGAGCGCGAAGCCGATGTCGTGGCGCGCGTAGATCAGCTCCTCGTTCACCGGCGGCGTCTCGGACAGCACGCCGAGCCAGCCGAAGGGATAGACCCGCTCGAAGGTTTTCAGTTCTTTGGCCGGAATCGACTGGCGGCTGACGCCGTGAAAGCCGTCGCAGCCGATGACGAAGTCGCAGTCCAGGCGCTCCGCCGCGCCATCCTTGGTGAAGGTCAGGTAGGGCCGGTCGCTTTCGATATCATGCGGCGTCACCTTCTCCGCTTCGTCGATGACAATACCGTCCAGGTCGTCGCGCGCGGCGTAGAGGTCGCGGGTCACCTCGGTCTGGCCGTAGACCATCACCGTCTTGCCGCCGGTCAGGCCCGCCAGGTCGATGCGCAGGCGGTCTTCCTGGTAGGCGATGTTCACGCCGCTGTGGATCTGGCCGTCGCGCGTCATGCGCTCGGCGATGCCGGCCCGCTGCATGAGGTTCTGGAAGCCCTGCTCCAGCACCCCGGCGCGGATGCGGCCCAGGACGTAGGCGCGGCTGCGCCGCTCCAGCACCACGGTCTCGATGCCCTGGAGGTGTAGCAGTTGCGAGAGCAGCAGACCCGCCGGCCCACCCCCGATAATTCCAACCTGGGCACGCATCCCTGAATTCTTGTCCCCGACCTTGCTTCAGGCTTATTTTTGGGGATTACACCGCCGGAACAGATGGGGACGGAAGGGAGGCTTTGGACT
>DAIQBR010000015.1:667-4191 GCA_036781105.1 Kiloniellaceae bacterium | reverse complement strand
ATTCGCGCGCGGCCGGCGCGATCCCCAACTTCGCGCTTTACGGGGAAGGGCGGGACGCCGCGCCCTTTCCCGACGTGCTGCACTGCGAGTCGATCCCGGCGCGCGCGGCGCTGCACGACTGGACCATCGCGCCGCACCGCCACCACAACCTGCACCAGTTCTTCTGGATCGAGGCCCCCGGGGCGGCGCAGGACGGCGGCACGGCGACACTGGAGGGCCGCAGCCACCGCCTCGCGCCCGCCGCGGCCCTCTCGCTGCCGCCCCTCAGCGTCCACGGCTTCGATTTCGCGCCGGGCACCGCCGGCTGGGTGGTCACTCTGCCGCTGGCGACCCTGGCGCGGCAGCTCGCCGAGGCGCCGGAGCTGAAGGCGGCCCTGGGGCGCGGCGCGCTGTTCCATCCGACCGAGTCGCCGGGCTGGATCTTCGAAGCCATCGCGCGGGAATTCGCCGGCAGCGGGCTGGGCCGCGCCCAGGCCCTGGCGTCGCTGGCCGGGCTGCTGGCCGCCTGGTTCGCCCGCGCGCTGACGCAGCAGGCCGCCGGGGCGGCGGCCGGCCCGCAGTCCGGCGCCGGCCTCCTGGCGCGCTTCCAGGCCCTGGTCGAGCAGGACTACCGCACCAACCGCCCGCTGACCGGCTACGCCCGCAAGCTGGGCGTGACGCCGACGCATCTCACCCGCGTCGCCCGCGCGCTCACCGGCCGGCCGGCCTCGCAGCTCATTCTGGAACGCCGCCTGCTGGAGGCGCGCCGCGCGCTGGCCTACACATCGATGCAGGTGGCGGAGGTTGCCTACATGCTGGGCTATGCCGATCCCGCCTACTTCGCCCGCGTCTTCGCCAAGGCATCAGGCGAATCGCCCTCCGCTTTCCGTGCCCGCATGACGCGGCTCTAGCTGTCTTCGCGGCCGCCGACCGCGCGTTTGTGGATCAGCTTCAGCATCCACGGCGTATTGGGGATGATCAGGAAGATGCGCACCAGGTGGAAGGCGGTGATCAGCGCCACGTCCTCGTGCAGGAAGCGCGCGGTCAGCGCCATCTCGGTGATGCTGCCGGGCGCCGCGCCCAGCACCAGGATCGCCCAGGGAAAGTCCGTCACCAGCGCCAGGCTGGCGGCAAAGGCGGTGCAGAGCACCACCAGCAGCAGCGAGGTCACGGTGGTCATCACGACCAGGCGGCCGGCGTTGGTGAACAGCTCACGCCGGAAGGTCGATCCCAGCCAGGTGCCGAGCAGAACCTGCGCCGCCGAGACCACGGCGTCGGGAAAGGGCGCCAGCGGCAGGCCCAGCACCGTGGCGCCGCAGGAAAACGCCAGCGGCCCGAGGAAGAAGGGGTTGCTGATGCGAAGCTGACGGAACAGGGCGGAGGTGCCGATCGCGCCGGCGGCGAGCAGTGCCATACCCGGCAGGTCCCACACGAAGTCGGCATCGGACAGGGTGCCCCGCGACTCGTGCAGCAGGTAGTAGAGCGTCGCCGGGACCAGGATGACGATGACCGAAATCCTGAGGGTCTGGGCGAAGACCACGGGCCCCGGATCGCCGCCGTACTGCAGGGCCAGGTTGCCCATTTCCACCGGGCCGCCCGGCATGCTGGCGAGAAAGGCCGTCGCCGGGTCGGTGCCCGTCAAGCGCCGCAGCACCACCGACATGGCAAAGCCGATCACTGCCGTGGCCAGGGCGACGCCGAGAATGACCAGGCCGTGGTCGAAGATCGCGGCCAGGGCCGCCGCGTTGAACGCCAGGCCGACGTGCGCGGAGACCGTCACCTGGCCGACCGGGCGCGTGCGGGTCGGAATTTCGACGGGTTTCACCAGCAGGCCGATCAGCGCGGTGGCGATCAGCGGCCCGATCATCCAGGGCAGCGGGAAGTTCAGCCGGCTGAACAGGTATCCGGCACAGATCGCCACCGCGTAGCAGGCGCTCAGTTCTATGACGCGTCGCAGGGTCACGGCTGCTGCTCCGGGGCGGCCGGCCCGCCGGGCGGCCGAGGTGGGGCTTGAGGGCTATCCGAGGCGTTCGGGATCCGAACAGGCGAGGCTGTTTCAATGGCTTAGATGGTCGCGTCTTGTCAATTCCCGCAGCGCTTGGCGCCGTAGCGCTCAGGGAATCTCCGGAAACAGCGGATCCAGGCCGGTGGCGCGGATGACCGGCGCGGCGGCCTGGGAGGCGGCGAAACGCATCAGCCGGCGCGCCGCGTCTTCCCTTGCGCAGTCAGCGCCGATGCCCATGCAGAACAGGAAGGGGCGGCGGAACTCCGGGGGCAATCGTCCGATCACCTTCACGCCCTCGATGGGCAGGATCTCGCTGATCTGCTGGAAGCCGAGATCGGCCTCGCCGCGGGCCACCACGCGGCCGACCCGCTCGCTGTAGATCGTCCTCGCCGTGCGTTTCATCTGCTCTGCGATGCCCAGGGCGGGGAAGACCTCGGTGGAGAGGTAGATGCCGCTGGCGCTCGCGGCATGGGCCACCGAGCGGGCGTTCAACAAGGTCGCGCGGAAGGCTGCTGTCGTGGTGATGTCCGGGGCCGGGTCTTCGCTGCGCACCATCGCGCCGATGTGCGATTCCACCAGGTCCACGCCGCTGCCGGTGCGCACGAAGCCCCTGGCGGTCAGGTCGTCCAGCGCCGCGCGGGCCAGGAAATAGAGGTCGAAGCGCTCGCCCTGGGAAAGCCGCGTCGGAATCGAATCGTGCGCCTTGCCCAGCGAGGAGCCGAAGGAGAGTTCCACTTCGCAGCCGCTCTCTGCGCGGTAGAGCGGCAACAGTTCGGTGAGGGCGGCGGCGAAGGCGCCGGAGGTGATCACGCGCAGCGGGGCGCTTTCTGCGGAAGGGGTCAACGGTGGCTTCCTCTCTTTTTCGTTCGAACCCTTCTACCCTGTCGGTCCGCCACCCGGGCAAACAAATCTCGACGGCTCTCCGGCGCCGGTTTGCACTTCTCCCGGCAAGCTGCGCAAACTGTCCGCATGCTTGCCCGGACGTTCATCTCGCGCCTTGCCGGCGCCGCCTTGCTGCTCTTTGTCTTCGCACTGGCTGCCCCGGTTGCGCGCGCACAGAACGACTCCTGCGCGCAACCGCGGCCGGTCTGCGACGCGCGCGAGGCGGTTTTCGCGATCTCCGCTTTCGATCCCATCGGCAGCGCGGTGCGCATCGGCGAGACGCGCCTGGTGACGGCGCGCCACGTCGTCGCCGACGAGGCGCAGGTGACGCTCTTCCTGCCCGACGGCACGCCACTTCAGGCTACGGCGGTGCCGAGCGACTATCCCGGGGACCTGATGCTGCTGGAGGCGCCGGACCTGCCGCCGGGCCCGGTTCTGGCGCCCGTAGAAATCGATTCCGCAGCCGCGCTCTACACCGTCGGCGCCGACGTCGGGCTGCGCCGCGTCCGCGCCTACGATCCCGGGCATGTCGCTTTCGCGCCGCCCGCCGACAGGCCGCTGGCCCGCCTGCACCACTCGGCCTACAGCCAGCCGGGCAACAGCGGTGGCGCCCTGGTCGACGGCGAAGGGCGGCTGGTGGGCATCGTCGCCTCCGGCG
>DAIQBR010000015.1:0-589 GCA_036781105.1 Kiloniellaceae bacterium | reverse complement strand
CAGCGGCCCTGAGACGGCGGCGGCCAGCGCCGAGCTCGGTGCCGCCGTGCGCGTCTGCACCACCCTGCTGGACGAATACCGCAACGCCGGGCCGCGCCTGGACGACCAGCAGGCCAAGGCCATCGAGACCTCCTGCCGGCGCAGCGGCAACCGCCAGCTCATGGACCTGGCCGGACAGACCCTGGGCCGCGCAAGGCTGAGCGCGGCGGCCATCGACCTCTTCGAGGACGGCCTGGCGGAGGATCCGAACGCGGTGAACACCCGCATCGGGCTGGTGGTGACCTATCACCTTGCGCGCGACTTCGAGGCCGAGCTGCCGCACCTGCACTGGCTGATGCAGAACGGCGGCGACGATCTGCAGGTGCTGCGCTTCGCGGTGCAGGCCGGCGCCTGGGGCGGCGATATGGAACTGGCCGAGCGGGCGCTGGCGCGTTTGAAGGTGGTCAACCCGGAGAGCGCCCCGGCGGCCGAGAAGTTCCTGCAGAACCCGCCGCCAAGGCCGCCGAAGATTCAGTAAAGGCTAGAAGTCGTCGGCCGGGTTGGGGATCCAGCCGGCGGCGACCATTGGGTCGCCGCGCTGCATCGGCGG
>DAIQBR010000014.1:21119-23323 GCA_036781105.1 Kiloniellaceae bacterium | reverse complement strand
ATCCGCACCAGGTTTCCGGCGGCCAGCTGCAGCGCGCCATGACGGCCATGGCGATGGCCTGCCGCCCGGATCTGATCATCTTCGACGAACCGACCACGGCGCTGGACGTGACGACCCAGATCGAGGTTCTGGCGGCGATCCGCGACATCGTCGACCAGTTCAACACGGCGGCGATCTACATCACTCACGACCTGGCGGTGGTGGCGCAGATGGCCGACACCATCAAGGTGCTGCTGAAAGGCGACGAGGTGGAAGAGGCGCCGACCGCCGAGATGCTGCAGAATCCCAAGGAGGACTACACCAAGAGCCTGTGGGCCGTGCGCAGCTTCAAGCGGGACCAGAAGGCGCGGCCGGGCGGCGATGCCCTGCCGGTGGTCTCGGTCCAGGACATCGATGCGGCCTACGGCGATACCAAGGTCCTGGAGAACGTATCCTTCGACGTCTATGCGGGCATGACGGTTGCGGTCGTGGGCGAGTCAGGTTCCGGCAAATCGACCACGGCCCGCTGCATTACCGGCCTGCTGCCGCCGACCAAGGGACAGATCCAGTTCAAGGGCGAAACCCTGCCGCCGAGCTATCACAACCGTACCAAGGACCAGCTGCGTCAGGCGCAGATGATCTACCAGATGGCCGACACGGCATTGAATCCGAAGGTCAAGATCTGCGAGATCATCGGACGACCAGCCCAGTTTTATGGCGGCCTGAAGGGAACCGCGCTGAAGAACAGAATTGACGAACTGCTCGACTTGATCGAACTGGAGCCAGCCAAGTACTACCACCGCTACCCGCCCGAACTGTCGGGTGGCCAGAAGCAGAGGATCGGTATCGCGCGGGCTCTCGCCGCCGAGCCCACTTTCATCATCTGTGACGAGGTGACCAGTGCCCTGGACCAGTTGGTCGCGGAGGGCATCCTGAAGCTGCTCGACCGCCTGCAGCAGGAACTGGGCCTGGCCTACATGTTCATTACCCACGATCTGGCGACGGTGCGCTCGATCGCCGACGAGGTGGTGGTGATGCAGAAGGGTACGGTGGTCGAGCAGGGGCCGAAGGAGGAGATGTTCACCCCGCCGCACCACCCCTATACCGACCTGCTGCTGTCGTCGGTGCCGGAGATGGACCCGAACTGGCTCACCACGCTGCTGGAGGAGCGTGGCGTGGACAACGTCGGCGAAGCCGCGAACGTGTGATACGCCGAAGGCCGGCCTGCCCCAGGGCAGCCGGCCGTACAGGCTCAAAGCTGAATCGACGGGGTCAGATGATGGCGCAGGCCGTGGCGATCATCAGACCGACCAGGGTCACATAGACGCCAACAAGGACCTGCCAGGAGCTTGCGCGCTGGTTGTATTCGCGGATCAGATCGTCCTTGGTCATCATCTTCCACCCTCCTGCGGGCCGGGGGCCTCTGGGCCTGTGCTTGCTCATGATGTCACAGACCCGAAATAAGGTTGCGAAGCGACGGGCCGCTTCCTCTCAAGGCAGAGGTGGCACGGCTAGCTCGCGGATTCAAGCTTTGCAGCCTCTCGGGCTCTGCTCTGAATTCATGCCTGGACCACGCCCACAACATAGCTCGCGGCCCACCGTGGCCGGGTCCTCCCAGGCCGGCACCCTATCCGGAAAGTCGTTGCCCGCGGGTTAACGGGGCCCGCGGCTGCCCGGCGCGGTGCTAGGCCCCATCCAGCAGGGCCTTGAGGCCCCGGCAGAGCGCGGCGAAGCCCGCCCCGGCCCCGGGGCTGCGGTGACGGGCGCGCAGCCAGGCATGCACCATCTGCGGCTCCTCGCGGTAGGTCACGGCGACGCCGGCTTCTGCAAGGCGGGCGGCGTAGAGGCGGCCGTCGTCGCGCAGAGGATCGAAGAAGGCGGAGGTGATGTAGGCCGGCGCCAGTCCGCTCCAGTCGCCGGCGGCCAGCGGGTGGCCGTAGGGATTGCCTTCGGGGGCGCCGAGGACCTCGCGGTAGTAGCGCACGTCCTGCGTCGTCAGCCCCGGCGCTTCGGCCATCTCCAGGTAGGAGCCTTTACTCAGGTCGGCCCCGAGCAGGGGATAGATCAACGCCTGGCCGGACAGCCGGGGCAGGGGGCCGCCTTTGCGCCAGCCGGCCGCGATCATCAGTTCGCAGGCGGCGGGGACGTTCCGGGCAGCATCGCGCAGGGTCATGGCGACGCCGGCGGCGAGGCTGGCCCCGGCGCTGTCCCCCGCCACCACCACG
>DAIQBR010000014.1:3321-21058 GCA_036781105.1 Kiloniellaceae bacterium | reverse complement strand
CGGCGGCCAGGGCATCGGTGAGCGCCAGCGGAAAGCGGTGCTCGGGGGCCAGGCGATAGCCGGTCGCCACCACCTCGGTCCCCGCCGCCGCGGCGAGCTCGGCGCAGACCGAGTGGTGGCTGTCGAGGCCGCCGACCACGAAGCCGCCCCCGTGGAAATAGACGACGAGGGCGTCCCGGCGGGTGGCGGCGGGGCGATAGCGGCGCAGTGGGACGGGGCCCTCGGGATGCGGCGCGGATTCATCGCCCACGGTGAGGCCGGCGGGCAGCGGCGCATCGAAATTGCGGCACAGCGCATCGTACCAGGCGCGCTGCTGGTCGACCGGGGCGGCGGCCTTGCCGGCGGGGTAGAAGCTCTCCACCTCGGCGATGAAGGCCTGGATCTCGGGCTCCTGTGGGAAGGGCCGCGGCATCGCCCGGCCTCAGCGCCCCTTCCAGACCGGGTCGCGCTTCTCGGCGAAGGCGCGGAAGCCCTCCATCTGATCCTCGCTGTCGTAGAGGATGTCGACGGTGGGAAACTGCCGCCGGGCGATGCGGTTCATCGCTTCCTGGAAGCTCATCGCCTCGGCCGCGCGCGCCACCTCCTTGATGGCGGCGAAGACCAGTGGCGGTCCGGAAGCCAGCATCTCCGCCAGCTCCCAGACCCGGTCCATCAGCTTGTCCTTGGGCAGCACCTCGTTCACCAGCCCCCAGCGGTGCGCCGTCCATCCAGCGCCCGGTCAGCAACAGGTCCATGGCGACGTGGTAGGGCATGCGCTTGGGCAGCTTGATGGTCGCCGCGTCGGCCAGGGTGCCGGCGCGGATCTCCGGCAGGGCGAAGGTGGTGTGCTCGGCGCAGAGGATGAGGTCGGCGGAGAGCGCCAGCTCGAAGCCGCCGCCCACCGCCATGCCGTTCACCGCCGCAATCACCGGCTTGTTTAGGTCGCGCAGTTCCTGCAGGCCGGCGAAGCCGCCGACGCCGTAGTCGCCGTCGACCGCGTCGCCGCCGGCCGCCGCCTTCAGGTCCCAGCCGGCCGAGAAGAACTTGTCACCAGCCGTCGCGATGATCGCCACCCGCAGCTCCGGGTCGTCGCGGAATTCCTTGAAGATCTGCCCCATGAGGCGACTGGTCGCCAAATCGATGGCGTTGGCCTTGGGGCGGTCGAGAGTCACCTCCAGCACGCCCCCCTTGCGCCGGCTGCGCACGACATCTTGCTTGGCCTCAGGCATGCGGGGCCTCCCTTCGAACGATGAGGGCATCGGCGGCGAAGGCGCCTTCGCCCTCGGCCGATACGATCAACGGATTGATTTCCAGTTCCACGATAGAGTCTGCCTGCGCCAGCACAAGGCTCTGGACCGCCGCGACGGCATCGACGGCGGCCGCCACGTCGCCGCTGGGGCGGCCGCGATAGCCGGCCAGCAGGGGCGCGCACTTCAGGCTCTTGAGGGCCGCTTCGATCTCCTCGCGGCGGGCGGGCAGCAGCAGGGTCACGGTGTCACGCAGCAGTTCGACCAGCACGCCGCCGCTGCCGAGGGTCATCACCGGGCCGAAGGGCGGCTCGACGGTGACGCCGACAATGATCTCCGCCAGGGGCGCGGGCACCATGCGTTCGATGTAGAGGCCGTTTCCAAGCTTCGAGAGGGCTTCGGCGGCCTCGCGCAAGGCCTCCGGCGTTGCGAGGTTCAGGCGGACGGCGCCGGCCTCCGTCTTGTGCGCGAGGCCGAGCGCTTTCAGCGCGACGGGATAGCCGATCTCCGCGGCCGCGGCGACGGCCGTGTCGGCATCGGTAACGCGGCGGCCGGCAGGTATGGTAACCCCGTGTGCGGCCAGCAGGGCCTTGGCGGCGGCTTCGTCCAGTGTCTCCCTTGCCGTCGTGCCGGCGGGGTTCGCGGTGGCGACAGGCTGCGGCGCCGCCTCCCGCCAAGCCGCGCCGATGGCCGCCGCCGCCTCTGCCGCCGACAAGGCGTCGTCGATGCCGCAGAGCGGGGCGATGCCGCGGCGGACCAGTTGATCCGCCTGCTCCTCGGAGAGGTTTTCCGGCAGGCTCGCGACCAGCGCGCCCCTGGCGCCATGGGTGGCAAGGGCGGCCTCGAAGGCGCGCAGGGTCGGCCACCATTCGGCATCGCTGCAGCGGTCGCCGCGCGGGAAGTCGAGGACCAGCAGGTTGAGATCGAAGCCGGCGCCGACCATGGCGCTGAAGGTCGCCGTCATGGCCGCCTCGTTGGCCCAGATGAAGGTGTGGTAGTCGAGCGGATTGGATACCGCGACCAGCGGGCCGAGCGTGGCTCTCACGGCTTTCGCCTGCGCGCCATCGAGGGCGCGGAAGCGGACGCCGCGGCCTTCGGCAGCATCGGCCATGACCGAGGCCTCGCCGCCGGAGCAGCTCATGGAGGAGATTGCCGTTCCCGCCAGGGGACCCGCCACGTGCAGCAGCTTCAGTGTCTCCAGGAAGGCGGGAATGCTGTTGAGGCGCGCGATGCCGAGGCGCTTCAGGAAGGCGGCGGCCGCCGCGTCGGAGCCGGCCAGGGACGCGGTGTGCGACAGTGTCGCCTGGCGCGCCTGGTCGGAGCGGCCGAGCTTCATGGCGATGACCGGCTTGCCCAGCGCGCGGGCGCGCGCCGCCACGGCCTCCATGCCGGCGAGCGAGTCGAAGCCCTCGATGTGCAGGCCGAGGGCGGTCACCCGCGGATCGTCGAGCAGGCCGAGGGCGAGATCGGAAATGCCGATCTGCGCCTGGTTGCCGGCGGTCAGAATGTAGGCCAGCGGCAGGCCGCGCCGCTGCATGGTCATGTTGATGGCGATGTTGGAGGACTGGGTCACGATGGCGACGCCGCGCGCGCCCGCCTCCAGGCGGTGCCCGCCGTGCTGATCCGGCCACAGCAGCGCGCCGTCGCCGTAGTTGATCATGCCGTAGCAGTTGGGACCCAGGAAGGGCATGGCGCCGGCCGCCGCCACCAGGGCCGCCTGCAGGGCCTCGCCTTCGGCGTCCTCGGCGCCGGCCTCGCTGAAGCCGGAGGCGTAGCAGACGGCGCCGCCGGCGCCCAGCTTCGCCAGTGCGCCCACGACCTCGACGCTGAGATGCCGGTTCACGGCGACGAAGGCGGCATCGGGCGCGGCGGGCAGATCGGTGACGCTGCGGTAGGTCCGGCGCCCGGCGACCTCCGTCTTGCTGGGATGCACCGGCCAGATCTCGCCGGCGTAGCCCATACGGTCGCACTGACGGATCACCTCGGCGGCTTCCTTGCCGCCGATGACCGCGATGGTCTTGGGGCGCAGCAGGCGCTCCAGGGGGCGCGGCGGGGTCAGCATGGGCGTTTCGGCATCCCCAGGTCAGCAGCCAAGCGGCCGCAGCAGTTCGCGCGAGATGATGTGGCGCTGGATCTCCGAGGTGCCGTCCCAGATGCGCTCGACCCTGGCGTCGCGCCAGAAGCGCTCCAGCGGCAGGTCGTCCATCAGTCCCATGCCGCCGTGGATCTGGATCGCCTCGTCGGTGACCCGCGCCAGCATCTCGGTCGCATAGAGTTTCGCCGAGGCGATCTCGCGGTTGGCCGGCAGGCCCTGGTCGAGACGCCAGGCGGCAGAGAGGGTGAGCCAGTCCGCCGCGTCGATTTCCGTCACCATGTCGGCCAGCTTGAAGGAGACGCCCTGGAAGCGGCCGATCTGCTGGCCGAACTGCTTGCGCTCGGCGGCGTAGCCGAAGGCGCGGCGGGCGCGCCCTACCGCCATGGCGGCGACCGTGAGCCGCGTCGCGTAGAGCCAGTCGTTGGCCAGCTCGAAGCCGCGGTGCACCTCGCCCAGCACCTGCGAGGCGGGCAGGCGGCAGTTGTCGAAGGAGAGGATGCAGTTGTGGTAGCCGCGGTGCGAGACCGAGTTGTAGCCCTTCAGGATCTCGAAGCCGGGCGTGCCGCGGTCGACCAGGAAACAGGTGATCTTCTTCTTGGTGCCACGCGCCGTCGCTTCCTCGCCGCTGGCCAGGAAGACGATGACGAAGTCGGCGATGTCGGCGTGGCTGATGAAATGCTTGCTGCCGTTCACGATCCAGTCGTCGCCGTCGGGACGCGCGGTGCACTTCATGCCGCGCACGTCGGAGCCGGCGTCGGGCTCCGACATCGCCAGCGCGTCGTACTTCTCGCCGCGCACCGCCGGCAGCAGGTAGCGCTCGCGCTGCTCGCCCTCGCAGGCCAGCAGGATGCCGGACGGCCGCCCGAAGAAGACGGTCAGCGCCATGGAGGCGCGGCCGAGTTCGCGCTCCAGCAGCGTGAAGTCGAGGTGGCCGAGCCCGCCGCCGCCGACCTCTACCGGCATGTTCGCCGCGAAGAAGCCGAGCTCCAGGCACTTGCGTTTGATCTCCTCGCCGATTTCCGCCGGCACGCGGCCTTCGCGTTCGATCAGGGCTTCGTGCGGATAGAGCTCGTTCTCCACGAAGCTGCGCACGGTATCGACGATCATCTGCTGTTCGTCGCTGAGGCCGAAGTTCATGGCTCGCTCCCTTTTTCCTAACGCGCCTGGCCGACGGCGCCGCCGGCCTCTGCCGGCCAGGCGAGCCCGGACTGGGCGGCGGCCAGCTCCGCGGCCTTGGCGGCGATGTGGGGGGCCGGATCGGCGGCACGGCGGCTTGCGAGATCGACATGGACCAGCATATGCTCGCCGGTCGCCAGTTCGCGGCCCCCCTCTTCTCCCGGGGCGGCGTGGCTGAGGCGGTGGAAGAGGCGCAGCTTCTTGCCCTTGGCCTCCAGCACCTGGGTGGTGGCGCGGATCGGCTCCAGGGCCGCCACCTCGTCGATGTGGCGGATGTGGGTCTCGACGGTGAAGTAGGAACCGCCGGAGGCGACGTAATCCGCATCCACGCCGATCATCCGCAGCAGCGCGTCGCTGGCGTCGGCGAAGCATTGCAGGTAGCGGCTCTCGTTCATGTGGTTGTTGTAGTCGGTCCAGTCGGCCGGCACGCGGCGTTCCAGGGTGACGATGGGCTGCGAGAGATCGCTGTCGTCGGCCGCCGCGGGCGCGCCGGCGTCGAAGAGCCGCCGCTCGTAGTCGGCCAGGGTCTTGCCGGCGCCCCAGTCGTTGACCTTCAGCGCCTGCAGGATGGCGATGAGGTTGTCGTCGCGGATGCGTTCCAGCTCGCGGATCGAATGGTGTCCCGACTGCGCATCCGACTGGCCGGCCACGAGGTCGACCAGCTCGTCGTTGAATTCCGGCACATCGGTGAGCTTCGTCCAGGGCCACTTCAGGCAGGGGCCGAACTGCGCCATGAAGTGGCGCATGCCGGCCTCGCCGCCGGCGATGCGGTAGGTCTCGAAGATGCCCATCTGCGCCCAGCGCAGGCCGAAGCCATAGCGGATGGCGTCGTCGATTTCGCCCGTGGTGGCGATGCCGTCGGTCACCAGCCAGAGGCACTCGCGCCACACCGCCTCCAGCAGGCGGTCTGCCACGAAAGCCTCGATCTCCTTTTTGATGTGCAGCGGGTGCATGCCGATGGCGGCATAGATCGCCTTGGCGCGTTCGATGGTTTCCGGCGCGGTCTTTGCGCCGCCGACCAGTTCGACCAGCGGCAGCAGGTAGACCGGGTTGAAGGGGTGGGCGACGACCAGGCGTTCGGGATGCTTCATGCCGGCCTGCAGGTCGCTCGGCAGGATGCCGGAGGTCGAAGACGCGATGATGGCCCGGGGCGAGGCAGCGGCTTCAGCTTCGGCGTAGACCTTCTGCTTGATGTCGAGGCGCTCGGGCACCGATTCGACGATCAGCTCCGCGTCTTTCACCGCCTCGGCGAGGCTGGCATGGAAGCTCAGCGCGCCCTTCTTCGGACGCGGTGCCAGCGTCAGTTTCGCGGAGGCGCGCTCGGCATTGTCGAGCACCGCCTGCATGCGGCGCTCGGCCTCCGGTGCCGGGTCGTAGACGGCGACATCGATGCCGTTCTCCAGCAATCGCGCGACCCAGCCGGCGCCGATGACACCGCCGCCCAGCGCGGCGGCTTTCCTGATCCCGGTCATGCAATCACCAGCGCTTCTGCAGCTTCAGTTTCTCGCGCACCTCGGCGGGTCCCATGACCCGGCTGCCCATGGCGCCGGCGATGGTGGCGGCCCGCTCGACCAGATCGCCGTTGGTTGCCAGCACGCCCTTGTCGAGCCAGATGTTGTCCTCCAGGCCGACGCGGATGTTGCCGCCGGCGAGCAGCGCCAGGCCGGCGTAGGGCAGCTGGTTGCGGCCGATGGAGAAGGCCGAGAAGACCCAGTCGTCGGGCAGGTTCGCCTTCATCGCCATGAGCGTCGCCATGTCGTCCGGCGCGCCCCAGGGGATACCCATGCAGAGCTGCACCATGACCGGGTCGTCGATCAGGCCCTGGTCCTTCAGCCACTTGGCGAGAAGAAGGTGGCCAGTATCGAAGGCTTCGATCTCCGGGCGCACGCCGAGGGCCTGCACCTGCCGGGCCATCTCTTTCAGCATGGCCGGCGTGTTGGTCATGATGTAGTCGCCTTCGCCGAAGTTCATGGTGCCGCAGTCGATGGTGCAGATCTCCGGCAGGATCTGCGCCACGTGGGCGAGGCGCTCGGTGGCGCCGGCCATGTCGGTGCCCGCCTTGGAGGGGGGCAGGGGAGCCTCGACGCTGCCCAGGGTCAGGTCGCCGCCCATGCCGGCGGTGAGGTTCAGCACCACGTCGGTGCCGGACTCCTTGATGTAGCCGACGGCCTCGGCATAGAGCGCCGGGTCGCGCGCCGCCTTGCCGGTCTCCGGGTCGCGCACGTGGATATGGGCGATGGCGGCGCCGGCCTGGGCGGCTTCGATCGCTGCATCGGCGATCTGGCGCGGCGTGACCGGCACCTTGTTGGAGCGTGCCGTGGTGTCGCCGGCGCCGGTGACGGCGCAGGTGATGAAAACGTCGCGGCTCGGCTGCAGGGCCATCGCAATTCTCCCGTTTGTGCTGGGCAGGATGATGCCGGGATTGCGGATTCCCGCTCGACGTATTACGAAATAAAGTTGATGAATAGCGAATCCTCGATCTTCGCCCCCTCGGACGCCTCGATGGCGGGGCCGCTCCGGGTGACGGTGCTGCTGCTGCCGGAATCCTCGATGATGTCGCTGGCCTCGACCCTGGATCCCATGCGCGCCGCCAACCGCGTGGCGCGGCGTCCGCTGTTCGAATGGCGCATCGTCACGCCGGAGGGGGCGCCGGCGCCGCTGACCTGCGGCGTGCCGGTCGCCGCCGAGGGCGCCTTCGGCCGCGATGCCGAGGGCGATGCCCTCATCGTCGTCGCCGGCTTCCGCCACGAGCGCTATACCGGCCGCCCCCTGCTGGCGGCGCTGCGGGCGGCCGCGCGGCGCTTCCGGGCGCTCGGCGGGGTCGAGTCCGGCGGCTGGCTGCTGGCCCGCGCCGGCCTGCTGGACGGCCGCGCGGCGACCATCCACTGGGAAGACCTGGAGGATTTCGCCGGGCAGTTTCCCGACGTCAACGTGCTGCCGGACCGCTTCGTCATCGACGGCGACCGCTTCACCAGCGGCGGCGCCTCGCCGACCTTCGATCTCATGCTGCATCTCATCCGCAGCCGCTTCGGCTACCCCCTGGCGCTGGAGGTGGCGAGCGTCTTCATCTACGACGAGGCGCACACGCCGAACGATGCGCAGCCGCTGGTCTCCCTCGGCCGCCTGGCCGGCTACGAGCCCCGCGTCGCCGCCGCCATCCGCCTGATGGAGAACCGCCTCGACAGTCCCCTGACCACCGCCGCGATCGCCCGGCGCCTCGACCTCTCGGCGCGCAGCCTGGAACTGCTCTTCAAGCAGGCTCTCGGCATGGGGCCGGGCACCTACTATCTGCGCCTGCGGCTGCAGGCCGCGCGGCGCCTGCTGCTCGATACCCGGCTCTCCATGCAGACCGTCGCCGTGCGCAGCGGCTTCGGCTCACACTCCGCCTTCTCGCGGACCTTCCGGCAGCACTACGGACTCAGCCCCAGCGCCTATCGCCGGGCCCACCGCGCCACCGGCGGTTAGGCTCGATATCCACCGGCCGGCCTGTCGTCGCGGATGACAAATCTCTCCAAAGCTGATAATTTAATTGAGCGCTTATATAAAAATTGGAGAAGCGTCGTGCGTAACTCACTGGAAAATTTGGAAATCCCGGGCGATTGGGACCGCTCCGGACTCCCGAGCTGGACCTATTTCAACAAGGAACTGTTGGACCTCGAGACCGATGTCCTGTTCCGGCGGCACTGGCAGCTTGTCGGCCATGTGAACGACCTGCCGGAGGCCGGCAACTACGTCTGCTTCGACATGTGCGGCGAACGGGCCGTCATCATCCGTGGCCAGGACGAGGTGGTGCGCGCCTTTCACAACGTCTGTCGCCACCGCGGCTCGCGCGTGGCGACCAAGCAGAAGGGGCAGTGCCGCTCGGCGCTGGTCTGCCCGTTTCACGGCTGGAGCTACAACCTGGACGGCACCCTCCGCAGCCCGGCCAAGCCGACCACCCTGCCGAAGCTCGACCCGGTCGAGCACGGCCTGAAGCCGCTGGACTGCGAGATCTGGCACGGCCTCATTTTTATCCGCTTCAAGGAGAGCAGCCAGCCTTCGGTGAAGGAGATCATGGCGCCCCACGAAGCGGAGGCGGCGCACTACAGGATTGCGGACATGGTGCCGGCCTACGGCGGTTATTGGAAGTCGGAGACCGCGGTGAACTGGAAGGCCGTGCGCGACGTCGACAACGAGGGCTATCACGTGCCCATCGCGCACCCCGGCCTGCAGGATCTCTACGGCCACGGCTACTACGACGAGCCGCTGACCAATGGCGCCAACCGCTCCTTCGCCCCGTTCAACGACGGCCCGGGCCGGCTTTGGAGTGTGCGCAACTACAAGAAGATCCTGCCCGAGATGCCGCACCTGCCGGAGAGCCACCGCCGCGCCTGGGTCTACCTCGGCATGTTCCCGAACACGGTGATCTCCCTATATCCGGACTCCGTCATGTTCTATCAGGAGTTCCCGGTTCACCCGGGGCTCACCCTGCAGCGCGGCGCGACCTACCGCTACCGCGAGGAGTCGCGGGAGACGCGGCTGGCCCGCTACCTCAGCACCCGCATCGAGCGGGAGACCGGGCGGGAGGATGTCCAGCTGACCATCTGGTCCTGCGAGGCGACGAAATCGAGCGGCTACGAGGGAATCATTCTTTCCGACCTCGAATATGGCGTGCGAAAGTTCCATGATCAGCTGCGCGAGCTGCTGCCGGTGATGAACCGGGACAAGGAGCCGGCGGCCGGAACCATGGAACAGACCAACAAGGACCTGCTGGTGCGCGAAGTCGCATAGCAAGCAGGCGGTCCGGAAACACTTGAGGCAGGGAGGCCGGGCCGACGGGGGCCGGCCGGAAGGGGGACCAGGGAGTGAGTTCGCGAGGCGCCGTCGGGCGCTGTATCCGCAGACCCCGCAGCAGGGGAGGCGCGGCGGCATGACCGCCGCAAGCGAGGCCCCGGCCGCCGGGACCGCCGACCGCGCGGGTGTCGCGGCCCTCGGGCTGCGGGCGCGGTTCTGGCGCAGCGAGGAGCTGCGCGGTCTCACGCTTATCAGCCCGACCTTTCTCTATGCCCTCTTGCTGTTGCTGACGCCGATCCTGGTGATCATCGCCTTCAGCTTCTGGACCCAGAGCTACCTCGACATCGACCATACGCCGACGCTGAAGAACTATCGCGAGGCCTGGACCGATCCCCTCTACCGCACCTTGATGTTCCGCTCGCTGGGCGTCTCCGCACTGGTCACCCTGATCACCGTGGTGCTGGCCTACCCGATGGCCTACTACCTGTCGTTTCACGTGACCCATCGCAAGGCGCTGTGGCTGTTCCTCATCACCATTCCTTTCTGGACCAGCTACCTGCTGCGTGTCTTCGCCTGGAAGATCATCCTGGGTTACAACGGCGTGGTGAACTCCACCTTCCTGGAACTCGGCATCATCTCCGCGCCGATGGAGTTCCTGCTCTACAACGTGAACTCCGTGGTCATCACCCTGGCGCACGCCTGGGCCCCTTTCGCGATCCTGCCGATCTTCGTCTCCCTGGAGAAAATCGACAGGAGTCTCCTTGAAGCGGCGACCGATCTGGGTGACAGCCCGGTCATGCGCTTCCTGCGCGTCACCCTGCCGCTGTCGCTGCCCGGCATCATCGCCGCCTCTCTCATCGTCTTCATCCCGACCGTCGGCGACTACGTGACCCCGCGCCTGGTCGGCGGCAAGGACGGGCTGATGATCGCCAACATGATCCAGATCCAGTTCGGCAAGGCCAACAACTGGCCGCTCGGCGCGGCGCTGGCCATCTCGACCATGATCATCGTCACCGCGGCGTCGCTGATGTTCGTCGGGCTGATGCGCCAGCTCACCACCAGGTTCCGTTAGCGGGGGTGGCGGCATGAAGATTCGGCCTCTCGGTATATATGCTGTCGTCTATCTGGCGTTCCTCTACGTGCCGGTTCTCTTCCTGCCGATCTTTTCCTTCAACGACTCGGCCATCGTGGCCTTTCCGCTGAAGGGCGTCACCACCGAGTGGTACGGTCAGCTGTGGAACAACGATGCGATGCACGGGGCGTTGTGGAACAGCCTCAAAGTCGGCATCGCCTCGGCGGTTATTTCCACCCTCCTCGGCATCTGCGGCGCGCGCGCCCTCACGCGCTATGCGTTCCGCGGCAAGCGCGGCATGACGGCGCTCATCATGCTGCCGCTGGTGCTGCCGGAGATCATCGTCGCCGTCTCGCTGCTGGTCGTGCTGCTGCAGCTCGGCTTCAGCCTGTCGCTGGTCAGCGTCACCCTGGGCCATATCCTCATGGCGATCCCTTTCTCGATCGCCGTGCTGAGTTCCAGCTTCGAAGGTTTCGACCGCAGCCTGGAGGAGGCCTCGCTGGATCTCGGCGAAGGGCCGGCGGGCACCTTTTTCCGGGTCACCCTGCCGATGGTGGCACCGGGCATTCTCTCCAGCCTGTTGATCACCTTCACGATCTCTCTGGACGAGTTCATCGTCGGCTTCTTCCTGACCGGCACGGAATCGACCCTGCCGATCTACATCTGGAGCCAGCTGCGCTTCACCGCCAAGCTGCCGCACGTCCTGGCGCTGGGCAGCGTGCTGCTGCTGGCCTCCTTTATCCTACTCTCGGTCGCGGAGGTGTTGCGCCAGCGCGCGGCGAAGCGGGCCGGCACAGGCGTTACCGGAGGCTTCCTATGAACGACAGGGCCATCATCGAAATCGACCGCGTGACACGGCGCTTCGGCGACTTCGCCGCCCTGGACGCGGTCTCGGCAGAAATCCGACAAGGCGAGTTCTTCTCGCTGCTGGGGCCGTCCGGTTGCGGCAAGACCACGTTGCTGCGGCTCATCGCCGGCTTCGACGAGCCGACTTCCGGCGCCATCCGCATCGACGGTCAGGGCATGGTCGGCGTGCCGCCCAACCGGCGCCCGACCAACATGGTGTTCCAGAGCTATGCCATCTTTCCGCACCTGACGATGGAGGAGAACGTGGCCTACGGCCTGCGCCGGCTGCGTCTCGACAAGCAGGAGCGCAAACGCCGCGTGCAGGAGGCCCTCGACCAGGTCGACCTCGGCCACCTCGGCGCGCGCAAGAGCAACGAAATTTCCGGCGGCCAGCGCCAGCGCGTCGCCCTTGCCCGCGCTCTCATCATGCGACCCAAGGTGCTGCTGCTGGACGAACCGCTGTCCGCCCTGGACAAGAAGCTGCGCGAGCAGATGCAGGTGGAACTGCGCCACCTGCAGCGTCAGGTCGGCATCACCTTCATTCTGGTGACTCACGATCAGGAGGAAGCGCTCACCATGTCGGACAGCATTGCGGTGATGTTCAACGGCCAGATCGCCCAGTGCGATCGCCCGGAGGAGATCTACCAGCACCCGCGCAGCCGCGACGTGGCGGAGTTCATCGGCGGCATGAACTTCCTCGAGGCCTCGCTGCTGCGCCAGAGCGAGGCCTCCATCGAGGTCGACGTCGCCGGCTTCGGCCGCGCGGAGCTGAAGAAGCCGGCCGGCGCCGTCTACAACGGCGGGCCGATCACCATCGGCGCGCGGCCTGAGCGCATGACCCTGCTGTTCGGCGAGGATCCCGGCCTGGCGCGTGTGGTGGCCGGCACCGTGGTCGAGGCCTCCTACTACGGTGACATGACCTACTATTCCATCGCCATCGACGCCCTGGAGAAGCCCGTCACGGTCTCCATGCGCAACACCATCGGCCGCCGCAGCCTTACCGCCGGCGAGAAGGTCGAGATCGGCTGGAGTCCCGAATCCCTGGTGCCCCTGGTCTAGCCCCGTACCTGGCAAAACGAGGGGCGGTGCGACTGCCCGCAACACTTGTGTGGTGCTGCGCGAACCGCAAGAGCGCAAATGTCGGAAAAGCCCGCAGATAGCCTCGCCGGCGGCCGGTCTTCCTGGCTTCCCCTGGTGGCGCTGTTCACCAGCGTCTTCTCCGTCTGCATATCCTTTGGCGGTCTCACGCCGCTGATCTCCCTCACCCTCGAGGCGCGGGGTATCGACGGCGCCCTGATCGGCCTGGTGGTCGCGGCACAACCGATCGGAACCATCGTTGCGGCGGGTTTCGTGCCACGCCTGCTGCGCCGCTTCGGCACCGCCGACACGATCCTGGCCTGCGGCCTGGTTTCGGCTCTGATGGCTGCGCTGCTGCCGGTGTTCTCCAGCGTTCCCGCGTGGCTGCTGCTGCGCTTCGTCGCGGGCCTCGCGGCCGCCGGCCCCTGGATCGTCACGGAGACCTGGATCAATGCCATCGCGACCACGGGCGGGCGCGGCCGTATCGTCGGCCTGTACGGCAGTGTCATGGCCGCCGGCTTCGTCGTCGGCCCCCTGCTGCTGACCGCGGTCGGCACCGAGGGCGCCCTGCCGTTCATGGCCTTCGCCCTGCTGCTCGCCGTTGCGCTGCTGCCGATCTTCCTGACCCGCGACAAGGCCCCCCGGCTCCAGGTGGCGAACAAGCCGAAGTATGCGCATATCCTCTTTGCGGCGCCGACGCTCTTTGCCGCGGCGATTCTGGCGGGCTTCGTCGATATCGCCTTCTTCAGCTTCCTGCCCATCTGGGGCCTGCGCAACGGCATGGAGCAGTCCTTCGCCGTCACGCTGCTGACGGTATTCGTCACCGGCAATGTCGTTCTGCAGTATCCGCTCGGTTGGCTTGGCGACCGCCTGGGCTACCGCGTGGCGATGGTTCTCTGCGGGCTCGTTTGCCTGGTGGCGCCGGCCATCGCGTCACAGGCTCTGGGTGCGCCCTGGCTGCTTGTAGTGACGCTCTTCTTCTGGGGCGGCGCAGCCTGGGGCATCTACTCGATCGCCCTCGCCGCACTGGGCGTGCGCTTTCGCGGTACGCTGCTCGCCGCGGCGAATGCCGTCTTCGTGATCGCCTACGAGGCGGCCAACATCGTGGGGCCGCCCGTGGCCGGCGCGGCGGTCGACTACTGGCCGCAGCATGGCCTCATGATTCTGATGGGCGGCGTCGGCGGGCTGTTTGTCCTGCTCGTCATGAGCCGCCTCGGGCGGCCGCAGCCGCTGGAGGAATAGGGCGCGGCGGTCGGCTTCGTCACAGCTGCGCGGCGACGGCGATCCCGACCACCACAAGCATCGAGGTGGCCATGGCGACGTTGATGGCCCTTTGGATCTTGGGGGCGAGTTCCAGGCGCCTCAGGGTCACGCCGGCCCACAGCCAGGCGAGGTGGATCGGGATCCAGATGGCGTTCAGGATCACCAGCTTGATCGCGGTTTCCGTCGCCAGCGCGCCGGGCAGGAAGGCAAAGCCGGAAAACAGCGCGGTGTTGACCGCGTAGGCCTTGGGGTTGATCGGCTGCAGGGCGACCCCGTTCCAGAAGCCGGGTGCCGTCTCCGAATGGATGAAGGCGATGCGGGCCCCGGCGAACGCGATCTTCGCGGCGAGCCACAGCAGATAGGCGGCCGATCCCCAGAGCAGGACGGTGCGCAACCAGGGAACGCCCAGAACGACCGCTGCGACACCCGATATCACCGCCGCGGCGACGAGAAAGTTGCCGATGAAGAGTCCGGCGACATAGGCAAGCCCGGCCCGATAGCCGAAGCCGGAGCCGACGCCGGCCGTCGAGAGAACGCCGGGACCGGGGGTGATGATCAGGAAGAAGACTGCAGCCGCGAATTCGATCATGCGCGCTGGTAGCAGCCGGGCGGGCAACAAGCAATACGCTGCCAGCGGTAAACCCTGGCTGGCGGCACCTTAGTCCGGGGCCATGTTCTTTTCGCTGAGCTCCTTGATGGCGTCGGCGTTCTTTTCTAGATGACTCAGGCCCATGCCGCGGAGAACATGGGGTGCCTTGGTGAACTGGATGTTCGTGTAGCCGATAATCTCGATACGATTGCCCCAGGGATCGAGGAAATCGAGGAAACGGCCGGGCAGCGGCTCGATACCGGCCGCCGCCAGAGCTTGGCGCACCGCCTCCTTGTCGTCGACTACCAGGCCGAAGTGGCGCTCGTCGTCGGGTGCCTGGCGGCGGCCCTTTTGCAGGGCAAGGAACTGGTCGCCCAGGTCGATGAAGGCGGATGTTTCGCTCTTGCTGCGCAGCTCGAATTCGAACAGGCGGCCATAGAAGGCCAGCGCCTCGTCGATGTCGCCGACCTCTAGGGCGACGTGATTGAAGCCGACGGCGCGCGCTTTCTTGGGCTTCGGCATTGGGGGACTCCTCGGCGCGAAAAGGGTATCCCGTAAATATAGGACAGGCACGATCTCGATACAGCCTGGCGAACGGTCTACCGAAGAAAAAAACCGCCCCCTTGCGGGGGCGGTTTCAAGATCCGGCCTGTGACGGTCGCGGGATCGTCAGAAGCCTGCCTTGATCTTCTCGAACTCGGCGATCATCTTCTCGCGCAACTCGAAGGGCAGCGGCCCCTGCCACAGGGTGTTGTCGCGGAATGCCTCCACGTTGTCGTAGCCCATGCTGGCCAGGGTCGCCTGATCCATCTCGTCCATGGCCTTCTGGTTGGCGTGGCCATAGCCCCAGTTTTCGACGAGGTAGTTGGCGGAGCGCGCCTCGAGCCAGGCATTGATGAAGTCGTAGGCCTTGTCTTCGCTGCCTTCGCCCTCGGCCAGCAGCGCATAGCCGCAGACCCAGGTGGAGAGGCCTTCCTTGGTGTCGCGCTTCATGGCCACGGGATGGCCCTCGGCCTGCATGCTCACCGACGTCTCGTTCCACGACCAGGCGATGACCACCTCGCCGGAAGCGATGACCTGGGCGAGGCTGGCGCCGTCCTGCCAGTAGACGCGCACGTTCTCGTGGACCTTGCGCAGGAAGTCGGAGGCCGCCTGGAACTGTTCGTCGGTCATCTTGCTCCAGTCCTTCACACCGACAGCCAGCGAGGCGAGGGCATAGGCATCATCGACGTTGTCGCCGATGGAGATCTTGCCCTGATACTTGGGGTCGGCGAAGACCTGCAGCGTCTGCACGTCTTCTGCCGGCACCAGGTCGGTGCGGTAGGTCAGGGCGGTGTTGCCCCAGTCGACCGGCACGAAGTAAGGCTTGCCGCCTTCGCTGAAGCCCGCCAAATCGCGCAGGCCGGGGTTCAGGTTGCCCCACTCCGGGATGCGGCTGGGGTCGAGCGGCTTCAGCAGCCCCGCCTCACGCCACTTCACCACGCTCTGGGAGCAGGGGTGGCCGAGATCGGCCTTGAAGCCGGCGCGCAACTTCTGGAAGGCTTCCTCCTCGTCGCCGAAGAAGGAGAAAGTCGGCGAGTCGCTGTACTTCTCGGTATAGCCCTCGTGGAAGGCCGGGTCTTCGTATCCCGCCCAGTCGAAGACGGTGAGTTCCGGATCCGCCGCGGCGGCGGTTCCGGCCGCCAGGGTCAGGATCGCGGCACCACCCATGATGCTGCGTAAAAGTTTTGTCGTCATGAAGCCTCTCCCTTCTTGTTTCGGTTCCCGAACCGGGACACCTGCCATGGGATCGCAAGCATTCCCCCCGCTTACGTCCCTGCGGTCTGCTTTTGCTTCCCGAAAACCGTAGGCGAGGGGCGCCCGGGCAGCAATGGTTTATTTGAGCGCTCAGTTAAATGATTGGTCCTGCCACGCTCCCGAATGATCGCTTTAGCCGCCGATTTTGGCGGAAACCCGTTGGATTGCCTGCTCCAGGATGTCGAACATCTCGTCGATCTGGGGCCGGGTGATCACCAGCGGCGGCGAGAAGACGCACATGTTGAGCAGCGGGCGCACGATAAGGCCCAGGGCCTCGCACTCGCGGTCGATGTGGTGGCCGAACTCGCGGTCGAGGGTGAGGCGGTCGGCGTCGCCGTCCAGCCGGCCCTCCACGCAGCCCACCAGGCCGATGCCGCGCGCGTCGCCGACGATGGGGTCGGACTCCAGCCTGAGGATGCGCTCCAGGAAGTAGGGCGAGATTTCCCGCACGTGCTCCAGAAGGCCTTCCTGCTCGAAGATCTCGATGTTTTTCAGGGCCGCCGCGCAGCTCACCGGGTGACCGGAATAGGTATAGCCGTTGTTGAACAGCAGGTCGGGCTGCGCGCGCTCGCGGATCATTTCCAGCAGGCGGTCGGAGATGAGGCAGGCGCCGAGCGGCAGGTAGCCGGAGGTCAGGCCCTTGGCGCAGGTGATCATGTCGGGCACGACGCCGAACACTTCCTCGCTGGCGAACCAGTGGCCGAGGCGGCCGAAGGCGGTGACCACCTCGTCGGCGATGAACAGCACATCGTATTTGCGGCAGACGTCGAAGCAGCCCTTGAAGTAACCGTCCGGCGGGATGATGACGCCGCCGGAGGCGAGGATCGGCTCGGCGATGAAGGCGGCTATGGTGTCGGGGCCGAGCTCCAGGATGGCGTTCTCCAGATCGGCGACCTTGGCGCGGCACCAGTCCGCTTCGCTCATCTCCGCCGGGCGCAGATTCGGATTCACGTTGGGCAGGAAGTGGGTGAGGCGCTCTTCGATGTCGAAGAGGGTCTTCGAGCGCTCTTTGCCGGTCGCGGTCGCGGAGAGATAGGTGGAGCCGTGGTAGGCCTTTTCGCGCGAAATGACGCGCTTCTTCTCCGGCCGCCCGAGCACGTTGTTGAAGAAATGGGTGAAGCGCAGCGCGGTATCCACCGCTGTGGAACCGCCGGTCGTGAAGCTGACGTGGTTGAGGTCGCCGGGCGACAGCTCGGCGAGCTTGCGCGCCAGCAGCGCCGAGGGCTCGCCGGCGGTGTTCCAGGGCGAGTGGTACGACAGCTTCATCACCTGGTCGGCGATGGCATCGGCCCTGTCGCGCCGGCCATAACCTATCTGCGTGCACCACATGCCGCCGGGGCCGTCGATCAGGCGTCGCCCGTCCTGGTCGTAGACATGGATGCCTTCGGCATGCACGGAGATCGTGCGGTCGGCGTGGCCCAGGCTCGCCATGGCCTCCCAGGGATGCAGGAAATGCCGGTTGTCGTAGTCGCGGATCGTCGCTGCGCTGTTGGTCAAGGCGTTCGACCCGCTTTCCGCGGCCTGCCCCTGCAACTGTCCTTTGACTTCGATTCGAAAACCTCGCCGGCGGAGTGGCGGAACGCCGGGAATGGCGGAAGAACGGCCGCTCGACGATTGCGGCCTTCGCCATGATGCGCTCCCACTTGCCTTCCTTGTCATGATAGATCTCGACCCAGAGGTCCGAGGTCACATCGACGCCGTAGGGGGCCTTCAGCATGGCCAGCGCAATGTTTCTCTTGCAGGTCGGCGACCACAGGGTCGAGGTAATGTGGCCCGCCTCTTTCTTCTTGCGGTGATAGACGTAGGCGCTGTGCGGCGCCTTG
>DAIQBR010000014.1:1582-3311 GCA_036781105.1 Kiloniellaceae bacterium | reverse complement strand
CGTCGACTTCCAGTGCGACGAGCTGGTAGCCCGGTCCGGCCTCGGCATGTTTCAGCAGGGCGCGGCGACCGTTGAAGTGCCCCTTGCCGAAATCGACCAGGCGGCCGGCGCCCAGTTCGAAGGGTGTGCGTCCGCGCGTCGGCCGCACTGCGGCGTGGATCGACTTGAAGTCGGCGCCGCAGACCATGAAGCCGGCTTCGACGCGCGCCAGGTCCAGCGCGGCATAGCCGATCGGCCGTACGCCGTAGTCCTGGCCGGCATCCCAGAGGCGATCCCAGACGGCCACCGCCTGTTCTGCCGGCATCCACAGTTCGTAGCCGAGATCGCCGGTGAAGCCAGTGCGCGACACCATGAGTCCGGGCTCCACTTCGGCGAGGTCGAAGGGGCGCAGCCTTGCCACCTGGCCGAGACCGGCCGCCTCGAGCAGGGCGAAGCTGGTCGGCCCCTGCAGCGAGAGGCCGGCGACCGCGTCGCTTTCCTCCTCGACGCTCACGTCGAAGCCCCAGGCGATGTCCTGCAGCCAGGCGTACTGAGCTTCCTGGCAGCAGAGCCGAAAGTCCTGCTCGCCGAGGCGGAACAGCGTACCGTCGTCGATGACGAAGCCGTCCTCGTCGCACCACAGCGTATAGCCGACCCGGCCCGCTGCGATCTTGCGCACGTCGCGGGTCATCATGCGGTTCATCACGCGCTCGGCATCGGCGCCGCTCACGCGGTACTTGTGCATCGGCGAGATGTCGAACAGCGTCGCCTGGTTGCGGATGGCGAAGTATTCGGCCTCGACGCTGTCGAAGCGCCGCGCCGAGAGATAGCCGGCCCAGGGCATCCAGTCCTGATGCAGGTTCAATGGAGCGGTGCGCGGATGGAAGGGCGAGGGCACCAGGCCGCGCGGCACCATGCCGGGTACAGCGGGTGCGGGCTCCGGCGTGACGCCCTTGGCGAGACCGGAACTGTGCATCGTCGCGGTCATGCGGCGCGCACCTCCATCAGGGCCCGGCGCGCGGCGTTGTGGCCGGCGGCGCCGACGACATCGCCGCCGGGATGGGCGGCAGCGCCGCAGAGATAGAGACCGCCGACCGGCAGGGCGTAGCGCGCCATGCCGTTGACCGGGCGCAGGGTGAGCATCTGGTCGACCGACAGCTCGCCGTGGTGCCAGTGCCCGCCGGGGGCGCCGGTTTCTTGCTCGATGTCCAGCGGAGTCAGAATATCATGCGCAACCACCTGCCGGCGCAGGCCGGGGACCTGGGTTTCGAGCAGGTCGAGGACCCGCTCGCCCAGCGCCGCGCGCGCAGCCTCGTCCCAGCCGCCCTTCAGGTGGTAGGGCACGTACTGCACGATGATCGACAGGATCTGCCCCTTGCCGTCGGTCAGGCTGGTGTCGGAGAGCGCGGGCAGCAGCATTTCCAGGGCCGGGCGCTGCGGCAGCTCGCCGTACTTGACGGCGTCGAAGCCGGCTTCCAGCGCCTGCACGCCGGGGGCCAGCAGCAGCCGGCCGCTCATGGCGTCGGCGTCGAGGCCGCGAAAGGCCGGCATTCCAGAGAGTGCCAGGTTGATCTTCGCCGTGGTGCCCTTGCAGCGGACGTTGCGGATGCGGCGCACCGCCTCGGCGTCGAAGTGCTCGACCCCGGTCAGCCGCAGGGTGGTGCCGGCATCGAGGCTGGAGAGCACCAGCGGCGCCGTCAGCGTTTCGCCGCCGGCCAGGCGCACGCCGGCGGCGCGGTCCTCGGCGACC
>DAIQBR010000014.1:0-1526 GCA_036781105.1 Kiloniellaceae bacterium | reverse complement strand
GCCTCGGCGGACCGCGCCAGGGCGCCGCAGAAGGCGCCGAGACCGCCCGCCGGCAGGTGGCGCCCGCCGCCCTGGGCGAGGCGATAGAGCAGGGTGAGCGCGGTGCCGGGAGAGCGCGGGCCGCAATGGCCGCCCATCACCGCGTCGAGAGCGAGGGCGCCGGCCAGCGGACCTTCGCCGATCTCGTCGAGGATCACGTCGCGGGCGTTCGACAGCAGCACGCGCAGGAACTCCCGCGCGTCCCTGGTGCCGAGGCGGCGCAGATCGAGGCCGAGTTTCGCGAGACCCCCGAGGTCGCGCCAGTCCGGGCGCTGCAGCTGCGGCGGCGTTTCCAGCAGCTTGCCGGCCAGCACGCCGGCGAAGCGGACGAGGCGCGCATGCAGGGCGGCAAAGGCTTCGGCGTCGGGGTGCGGGCTGCCGTCGGCAAAGCGGGCCTGGCCGCCCGCGATCGCCACGTGGCGGCCGTCCTCGGCCAGGGCGACGGTGGGCAGGTCGCGGCGCGCGAAGGCGAGGCCGTGGGACTTGAGATCGAGCCGCGCCTCGACCTTCGGGTGCCAGGCGTGCAGCAGATGCGCATAGCGCGGCGCGTGGAAGCCGGGTGCGATGTCGTATCCGGCGGCGGCGCCGCCCAGGGTGGCGCTCTTCTCCAGGACCAGCACCTTGCGGCCGGCCTTCGCCAGCACGCCGGCGGCGGCCAGGCCGTTGTGGCCGGCACCGATGACGATGGCGTCGAAGCCGCTCATGCCGCGCGCTCCGCCAGGCTGCTGCCCGGCGCTTTCATGCCGAGGTCGCGCAGCACCTCGCGGGCCGCGTTGGCGCCCGGCGCGGCCATGACGCCGCCGCCCGGATGGCTGGAGGAGCCGCAGAGATAGAGCCCCTTGATCGGCGTGCGGTAGTCGGCGTAGCCGGGGACCGGACGGTTGAAGAACATCTGGTCGAAGGTCAGCTCGCCCTGGAAGATGTTGCCCTCGGTGAGGCCGACCTCGCGCTCCAGGTCCCAGGGCGTGCGCACCTCCTTGTGCAGGATGAGGTCGCGGAAGTCCGGGCTGTGGCGGGCGATCTTGGCGATGACCGTCTCGGCAAGGGCGTCGCGCGCCGGGCCGTCCCAGGCTTCGCCCGAGGCCAGCTCATAGGGCGCGTACTGCACGAAGACCGTCATCATGTGCTTGCCCGGCGGTGCCATGGTGGGATCGATGGCGGTCGGGATCAGCATGTCGAAATAGGGATCCTGCGACCAGCGCCCGGCTTTCCAGTCGTCGTAGGCGCGCTCCAGTTCCTCCAGCGACTGCGAGGCATGCAGGTCGCCGTGCAGGAAGGGCGCGCCCGGCGGTGCGGCGGGGAAGCTGGGGAAGCCGTCGAGGGCGATGTTCAGCTTGGCCGAGGAACCGCGGCTCTTGAAGCGCTTCACCGCCTTCAGGAAGTCGTCCGGCAGTTCCTTGGCGTCGACGTGGTGCAGGAAAGTGCGCTTCACGTCCATGTTGGAGATCACCGTCGGCGCCTCCAGGACGTCGCCGTTCTCCAGCACG
>DAIQBR010000013.1:22965-24311 GCA_036781105.1 Kiloniellaceae bacterium | reverse complement strand
CAGGTGATAACTGGTGCCGAGTTCCTTGCGCGCCAGCACCACGTCGCCCTGCGGGCGCGGGTCGCAACGCTGCGCGCCTCTGGCGCGGTCGTGCCAGGTGAGCGGCCCGCCGTTGCCGGCCTCCGCTTCGTCGAGCGCGCGCGCCATGTCGAGGCGCAGCGCGAAGGGCGTGCCGGCGCCGCGCTTCGCCGCGCGTTCGTCTTTGGAAAGCGTGCGGCAGGTGCCGGGGTAGAGCTGCCCGGCCTGGCCTTCGGGAAACGGCCCGTGCGGCGCGTTGCCGGCGCTGGCGATCTCGGCGGCGATCTCCCTGCGCGTGCAGAAGCAGGGATAGACCAGGCCGCGCTGCTCCAGTTTCTGTAGCGCCGCGGCGTAATCGCTCAGGTGGTCGCTCTGGCGCCGCACCGGCTGTTCCCAGCTGAGGCCCAGCCAGGCGAGGTCCTCGAAGATCGCCTGCTCGAACTCTGCCTTGGCGCGCTCGCCGTCGATGTCCTCGATGCGCAGCAGAAATCTTCCGCCACTTCCTGCCGCGCGCGCCGCGAACAAAGCCGAATAGGCGTGGCCCAGGTGCAGCAGGCCCGAGGGCGAGGGCGCGAAGCGCGTCGTTTCCGGTTGCGACATGCGATTGGCTCTAAGCCACTTCGCCGCTAAGGTCCAGCCATGATCCCGCCCGCCAAACCCGACAAGCGGTTGCGCAAGCCGATGGAAGCACTTTGCGCCGCCGACCCCGACATCGCCCGCGCCTACGCCGGCTGCGGCCTGCCGCCGGTCCGCTCCAGCGCGCCCGGCTTCCCCGGCCTGATCCGGATGATCGCCGGCCAGCAGGTCTCGGTGCACGCTGCGGCGGCGATCATCGCCCGGCTGGAGGCGAAACTGCCCGGCCTGCATGCGGGGGAATTCATCAACCTCAGTGACGAAGACCTCAAGGCCGTCGGCTTCTCCCGGCCCAAGATGCGCTACGGCCGCCTGCTGGCCGAGGAGATCGCCTCGGGGCGGCTGGATATCGAGGGATTAGAGGCACTTGACGACGAGGTCGTCCTCGCCCGGCTGACCGCTGTGACCGGCATCGGGCGCTGGACGGCGGAGATCTACCTGCTCTTCGCCCTCGGGCGGCCGGACGTGCTCCCTGCGGGCGATCTTGCACTCTGCGTCGCAGCACAGCACCTTAAGAAGCTGGAATCGCGGCCGGATCCCAAGGCGATGGCGGCCCTGGGCCAGGCCTGGCGGCCGCACCGCAGCGCCGCCGCCCGCTTTCTCTGGCATTACTACCGCCACCCGGGAGTTGCGCTGGCTTCCGCGCCGAAGGCCCGCAAGGTGCCCGCGTGAAAAAATAGGCGGAATTTTCACGG
>DAIQBR010000013.1:15642-22901 GCA_036781105.1 Kiloniellaceae bacterium | reverse complement strand
CGATGACGTGAAACCGCTGGACGGTCCGCGCCATGGCGTGGCGGCCGGCACCCAGGCGCGCGCCCTTGTCGTCTTCCTGCACGGCCTGGGGGCCGACGGCAACGACCTTATCTCCTTGGCGCCCTTGCTGGAATCCGTGCTGCCCGACACCGCCTTCGCCTCGCCGCACGCGCCCTGGCCCTGCGACATGGCGCCCATGGGCCGCCAGTGGTTCTCGCTGCAGGAGCGCGACCCCGACGTCCTGCTGGAGGGGGTGCGGGACGCCGCCCCGCTGCTGAATGCCTTTCTGGATCAGGAACTTAAGGCCCTCGGGCTGACGGACGACCGGCTCGCGCTGGTCGGCTTCTCTCAGGGCACCATGACGGCGCGGCACACCGCGCTGCGCCGGCCCCGGGCCTGCGCCCTGGTGGTCGGCTTCTCCGGCGCCCTGCTGAAGCCGGAAGTGCTTGGAAATGAGATAGTTAGCCGCCCGCCGGTGCTGCTGGTGCACGGCGACGCCGACGACGTCGTGCCCTTCGAGGCGCTGGCGATGGCCGAGGAGGGCCTGCAGCTGAACGGCGTGCCGGTCGCCGCCTACCGCCGCCCCGGCCTCGGCCACGGCATCGACAACGAGGGCCTGCAGCTGGCCGCTATCGCCTTGGTACAGCACCTTTTTCCGGAAACCCTGGCGGCGGCGGGAGAGCAGCCGGGCGGCTGATCCGCGCCGCGCCGGCTGGCTGGCCGGCTAGCCGGCGGCCTTCCGCGCGCCCGGCACTCTTGCCACGGCCGGTTCGGCGAGCTTCGGCGGGAACTCGAGGGTCACCTCGGTGCCCCGCCCGACGGCGCTGTCGATCACGATGTCGAAGCCCTGAAGCTCCATCAGCCGTTTGCTGATGGCCAGTCCCAAGCCGGTTCCTTCCTCGGCCCGCGCCAGCAGGGCGTTGTTGCTGACGAAGGGTTGGAA
The DNA here is from genome assembly GCA_036781105.1 of Kiloniellaceae bacterium. Lineage (GTDB taxonomy): Bacteria > Pseudomonadota > Alphaproteobacteria > Kiloniellales > Kiloniellaceae > Pelagibius. Next base: position 21,958 of record DAIQBR010000013.1, on the reverse strand, counting down.
CAGCTCGGCCAGCTGTTTCGCTTTGATGCCGCAACCGGTATCCGCGATCCCGAGGTCGACTCCTCCGTCGCTGCGCGCTGCGCCGGTAATCCGCACCATGCCGCCCGAGGGGGTGAATTTCACGGCGTTGCCGACGATGTTGGTCAGCACCTGCACGATGGCACGCCGGTCGGCCCTGATGGCGGGCAGCTGCGCCGGCAGGTCGATGTCGATGCGGATATCTTTCTTGCAGGACAGCGGGTCGATAAACGTCATGGCTTCCTCGATCAGGGAAGCCGGCGGAATCTCTTCTGGCTTGAAGGCGATCTCGCCCGATTCTATGCGCGACAGGTCGAGGATGTCGTTGATGATGGACAACAGGTGGCGGCCGCTGTTCTGGATGTCCTTTGCATAGTCTCGGTAGGCCTTGGGCTGCAGTGGGCCAAGGATCTCGTGCTCCAGCATCTCCGAGAAGCCGAGGATGGCGTTGAGCGGGGTGCGCAGCTCGTGGCTCATGTGGGCGAGGAAGCGCGATTTCGCTGCACTGCTTTGCTCGGCCTGTTCCTTGGCGGCAACCAAGGCCTTGTCGGTGCGGACCTGTTGCGTGATGTCTTCGCAGATACCGACGATGTACCGGGCTTGGCCGTTGTCGTCGCAGGAAGGGAAGGCGCGCGCGGCGATCCAGTGTATCGCTCCGTCGCTCCGTATCACCCTGTAGGGTGCGAATTCGATACGTTGCGGGCCGGAACCTGTGGACCTGCGCCCCAAGGCATCGGCCGCCGCGGCGAGCGTGCTCTCGACCTTCGGCTTGTCGTTCGGATGGACCTGGTCGATCCAGGCCAGCGGCGATCTGTAGAGTTCCGAGCAGGGTCTGCCCCAGACCTTCTCGTAGGTCGGGCTGACGTAAAGCACTTGGCGCCAATCGTTGCTGCAGATCCAGAATACCGCATCGATGCATTCCGCGATGTGACGGAACCTCTCTTCGCTCTCCGACAGAGCGATGTATGACTTGCGGAGGTTCTCGCGCATGCTGTCGATCGAGGCTGCCAACTGGTCGATTTCGTCGGGCGGTCCGCCGTGCGCCGGCCGGTTCAGTCGCAGCGGTTGTTCGAGCGTTTGCGGAGACAGGCGCTGCGCATGGCTGGCGATCTGCTTGAGGTGCCGCGTAACGAGGTGCTGAAACATCAGGAAGAGGAAGGTGGATACGGCAAAGGTTCTGATGCCGTTGCTGAGCAGAATGATCCCGATGCGGTCGAGCAGCCGCCGGTAGATTCCCTGCAGGTCGACAATGACCCGCAGCTCGCCGAGGGCAAACTCCCGGCCATTCTCGGTATGGACCAGTGGGAAGCTGTAAGTGCGGCTCCGGCTCTCGGCGTTTTCCTGCCTGGTGTTGTAGATGACATTACCATCGTCCACGATCTCGGCGCTTTGAATGTCCGGGATGCGGGCGATGCCGTCCAGAATCAGTTGGATCTGCCCAGTGTCGAGCGCCCAGAGGCTGCTGGTCAGACTCTCGAGTTGGCTGAGGCGGAGGTGCTCGACAGAATCGGACACCATGTCCAGGTCGCGCCGGTACTCGCGGTAGAGCTGCAGTGACGTGGTGATCAGCGTGACGGCCGAACTGAACAGGATGATGTAAAGGATCAGCCGTGTGACGACGCTGCGCTTGTCAAAGAATTTGGTGGCCGGGTTCACGGCTAGCTCGTCAGGCGGCCGAGGGTCTCGTCGACCAGCTGCTGATAGCTGCCGTCCCGCTTCATCTCGCGCAGGACCTCGCTGGCGCGTTCGGCCAGCTCGGCATGGCGTTTATGCAGGTAGAAGAAGACCTCGCGCCGTGCCAATGGTGGCTCCAGCGCCCGTACGCCTTTGATCTGGAGTTCGCGCAGCAGGTAGAGGCCGCCCCAGCGGTTGAACACGACCAGATCGACGCGGTCCTCTTCGAGTATTCGGAACAGCTGTGCGTCGTCGCGAACCCTGATCAGCACGCCGGCCGCCGTGATGTTCTGCTCCAGGATCTTCCAGCCGTTGACGATGCCCACGCTATAGCCGGCAAGGCTGTCCCAGCCGGAAACCTCGATGTCCGGGCGCTTGGTATAGGCGAGGTATTCGCGGTCGAGCGCCTTCTCGCTGAACTGGACCATGTTGGGGTAGCGGGCCGACATGCCGGCATTCCGCGCCAGCGTGCCGTCGTCCTGGCCGTCGTTGAGCAGCGTCAGGCCGCGCTCGGAGGGGACGTCATAGATTTGCACGGCGATGTCAAGGCGGCGGAAGATCTCGGTGAACAGGCGGTCTTCGAAACCGGTTCCGTCGGGCGTGGTATAGGGCGGTGCGTTGGACGCGCTGATCCACAGCGTGCCCTTGCGGGCCGCCGCCGCCGGCTCCTGTGCCGCCGCCCGGGATGACAGGTACAAGCCCCCCGGGAGCGCAGCCGTGAAGCAGAAGCCCAAGCCGCGCTGCAGAATGCGCCGCCGGCAGGCTCGCGGACCCTCGGGCGGCGCTGCTTCTGGCTCTGCGCCAGTTGCGGTCGAGATTGTCCCGGGCGGCGGTGTGGAATATCTCAGAGACACCCTGTCCGCCGCGGAAGCAGGCGAGTCGGCTGCGCAGGCCGCCCCGATCACGCCTACCGCAGTGCCGCTGTCAAATCTGGCCACGGACTAGGCCCCCATCAGAAATTCAACCGTCTCGTGCAGATTAACGAATTGATTACATAAATTGATAAAGATTACTAATTACTTATCACTAGGCAAGTTTTCGTTTGCCGGCAAAGGCCGGCCGGCAACCGGGGCGCTGCCGGGCCGGATGGCCTCGAGGGCCGCTGGGGACTGTTCGGTGGCGGGGGCTGGATGTAACTTCTATGAAGTTTGCCCGCCGCCGCCCCAGCATCTTGCTCAACATCTTGTATGGGCTTGCGGGTTTTAGTATTTATAGCCGGTCCCAAGGGCTTGGAATCCCAGGCTTGCGGAACGCAAAGGAAGGGCAGAGGAAGGACCGACCGGGCATGACCGGTGCCGCGCAAACCTACCCGGCTCTCGTCCTCAACGCCGACTTCCGTCCGTTGAGCTACTTCCCGCTGTCCCTGTGGTCCTGGCAGGACGCCATCAAGGCGGTCTTCCTGGAGCGCGTGAACATCGTCTCGGAATACGACACCGTGGTGCGCTCGCCGAGCTTCGAGATGAAGCTGCCCAGCGTCATTTCGCTGAAGCAGTACGTCAGCCTGGACCGCCGGCCGGCCTTCACCCGCTTCAACGTCTTCCTGCGCGACTCCTTCGAATGCCAGTACTGCGGCGACGAGTTCTACGCGGAGGACCTGACTTTCGACCACATCGTGCCGCGCTCGCGCGGCGGGCGCACCTCGTGGGAGAACGTCGTGACCGCCTGTCAGGGCTGCAACCTGGCCAAGGGCAACCGCCTGCTGAGGGAGAGCGGCATGAGCCTCTTGAGGCCGGTGCAAGAGCCTACGACCTACCAGCTGCAGGAGAACGGCCGCTGCTTCCCGCCAAACTTCCTCCACGAAAGTTGGCGGGATTTTCTTTACTGGGACAGCGAACTGGAGTCCTGAGGCGGCGGCCTGGAAGGGCTATCCTTCCTGTCCGGTGCTGCCGGCGCGCAGCCAAAGGGCGGAGGGCTCGGCTGCCGGGCAATGACGGCTCCAAGATGCCCGAGATGAAGGCACTCAGATGCATCGCGTTGGCATAATCCCCTTCGACACGAGAGACAGCGACGTGGCGCTGCTGTTTGTCACCTCGCAGACCCGGGGGCGGTGGATTCTGCCGAAAGGCCGGATCGAGCCGGGGGAAACCCACGTCCAGGCCTGCCTGCGTGAGGGCTTTGAGGAGGCCGGCGTGACAGGCGTCGTCCTGGAAGACTTCCCGATCACGGTGCTGGTGACCAAGCAGACGGCGACGGGCAAGCGCGAGGTGCCGGTCACCTACTATCCCTTCTTCGTGACCGAGCAGTTCGACGACTGGCCGGAAAAGGATCGCCGCCAGCGGCATTGGGCCTTGATCGAGGATGCGCCGCGCGTCGCTTACCGCGAGGATCTGCTGCCGCTCATCAAGCAGTTCGGTGACCTGCGGTCGTGGATCACAGAAGCTGCAGGGCAGTATAAATCGCAGCGGCAAGAAGTGCTGACGCCGGCACCGTGATGACCCAGGCGGAGGCGATGGAGAAGACGAAGCGCCGCCGCACGAGCAGTCTCACCGAGCGAAAGCCGCGGCTGTTGAAGGCGTCATCCGAGGTCGCGTTCAGCTTGTGCCCGGGCCTGAGTTTGCGCTTGTTCGGATTCTCCAGGAACTCGCGCAGGAACCCTACGCCGAAGACGGCGCCGACCGCGATATGCGTGGAGCTGACGGGCAGGCCCAGGGTCGTTGCAATCAGCACCGTCACCGCCGCCGAGAGGGCCACGCAGTAGGCCCGCGGCGAATTCAGGCGGGTGATCTTTTCGCCGACGACGGCGATCAGCTTCGGCCCGAACAGCCCGAGTCCCAGCGCAATGCCGAAGGCGCCGACGGCCATGACCCAGAGCGGGATGGTGACCTGGCTGGCGATCCCGGACTGCTGCTGAACCGTCGAGACGATGGCCGCCAGCGGTCCGACCGCGTTGGCGACGTCGTTGGCACCGTGGGCGAAGGACAAGAGGGCGGCGCCGGCGATGAGGGGCAGGTCGAACAGCCGGTTGATATCCGCCCGCCGGTCTCCCAGCGCGTGCACGCGGGCCCTGATATAGGGGCGCGCGGCGCCGTAGGCTGCCGCGAAGGCCAGGCCCGACAGGAGGACGATCTCGATGGGGCCGGGGTGCCAGATCTTCTTCAGGCCTTTCATCAGCATGTAGGCCGTGAAGGCGCCGGCCATCAGGGCGATGAGCAGGGGCACCCATTTCTGCGCGGCCGCGAGCCGGTCCGCGACATAGAGAACCTTCACCTTGATGAAATAGAGGATCAGCGCCGCGAAGCCGGCGCCGAAGACGGGTGAAACGACCCAGCTGGCGGCGATCGCCGCCATGGTCCACCAATTGACCAGGTCAAAGCCCGCCACGGCGATGCCGGCGCCGAGCACGCCGCCGACGATCGAATGCGTGGTCGAAACGGGGGCGCTCAAGATCGTTGCCAGGTTGATCCACAGCGCGGCGGCAAAGAGCGCGCTGAGCATGAGGTCGCGAAACGCCGCGACACTGACCTCCGGGCCGGGCGAGATGATGCCCTTGGAGACGGTCTTGACGACATCGCCACCGGCGAGCAGGGCGCCGGCGGCTTCGCAGACCGCGGCAATCAGCACCGCCGCGAGGACGGTCAGGACCTTGCCGCCGACGGCGGGGCCCATATTGTTCGCGACGTCGTTGGCCCCGATGTTCAGGGCCATGTAGCCGCCGACCACCGCGGCGATGGCGACGATCAGCCAGTCCTGGCTGACGGTGCTCTGGTAGCCGGCGACGGAACTGCCGACCACCGCCAGGAAGACGACGGAAAGCCCGAGGGGAACAACGACCTTGCGTAGGCCGAAGAACAGCGACTGCCCATAACCGTAACGCCGGAGATCGTTGACGTAGCGGTTCTCACGCTTTTTCTCGGAGTATGCCAAGCAATCAAACCGTGATTTTTTGAGGTCCTAGCGGCGACAACGCGCCCGATCGTCTTGAAGAGGCCGCTTCAGAAGCGTTCCGACAGCCAGATGGCGAGGCGCGAGCCGGCCTTTACCGCACCGCTCAGCAGTTCGTAGCCCGGCGTTTCCGCGGCGCCATGCTCGAGGCCGATGTCGCGGTGCTCGAGCTCTTCCTGGCGGAAGGTCTCGATGGTCTCCTTCAAGGCCGCCTGGTCGTCCTCCAGCTGCGCCGACTGGCCGGCGTAGTGCTCGTCGATGACTTCCTCGACGGCGACGGTGCAGGCCATGGCGTCCTTCTCGCCGAGCAGCGCCGTGGCGGCGCCCAGGGCGAAGCCGGCGACATGCCAAACGGGCTGCAGCACCGTCGGGCGCACGCGGTTCTGCACCATGAGCTCCTCGAAGGTGCGCAGGTGATGCAGTTCCTGCTCGTGCATATGCTTCAAGGTGGGCGCGCAGGCGGACTTGCCGAGGACCGCGAGCTGGCCCTCGTAAATGCGCCGGGCGCCGTATTCGCCGGCGTGGTCGACGCGGATCATGCGGGCAAGACGGGCCTCGGGGTCGAGATCGCCGGGCAGGTAGCCGTGCGGCGGCGTCTCGGTCTTGTCTTCGGTCTTGCTGTCCTGCGTCATCGCGGGGCTTCCCGGTTCGCGGTGCCGAGCCTGAAGGCGGCCCACAAGGATAGCGCGGCGAGCAGGGCCGAGGCCAGGACGTTGAAGCCGGCCATCGAGATGCCGAAGAC
>DAIQBR010000013.1:13764-15630 GCA_036781105.1 Kiloniellaceae bacterium | reverse complement strand
TTCAGCAGGAGGTCGCGCAGCTGCTGCGGGGTGGCGTCCGCCGGAAACTGCGGGCCGTGGCAGGCGGCGGTGCCCTGCCACCACTTCTGCTCGACGCCGACATGGAAAACGGCGATGGCGCTGCCGGCGGCGAAGGCAAGGCCGCTGCCGATCAGGGCGATCCTGCGGCCGGCGGGCGAGCCGGCGAGCAGCACGGCGAGCAGCGCGAGGGCGCCGGCGGCGCCGTAGGCATAGCGCTGGTAGATGCACAGCACGCAGGGGTAGAGGCCGCCCCAGTACTGGGCGGCGAGAGCGGTGCCGAGGGCGGCGCCGCAGGCCAGGGCGAGCAGGGCGGGCAGGGTGCGGGGGTGCTGTAGCGCAGACGTGGGGCTCATGGACTCTCCAGCGGCGATCAGACGAGATAGCGCAGGGCGACGAAGCCGCCGAACAACAGCACGAAGAACAACAAGGTGAGTTGCGCCAGATAGCGCTCGATGAAGGTGCGGATCGGCGGGCCGAAGTACCACAGCAGCGCCGCCACCAGGAAGAAGCGCGCGCCGCGCGAAACGACGGAGGCGAGCATGAAGACGGCGAAGTCGAGCTGCATGACGCCGGAGGTGATGGTGATCACCTTGTAGGGGAAAGGCGTGAAGCCGGCGCCGGCGACGATCCAGGCGCCCCACTCCTCGTAGCCGGCGCGGAATTCCTGATAGCGGTCGAGATAGCCGTAGAATTCGACGATCGGCTGGCCGAGGGTGTCGAACAGCAGTGCGCCGATGGCGTAGCCGAAGACGCCGCCGACCACCGAGGCCGCGGTGCAGACGGTGGCGATCAGCCAGGCGCGCTGGCGCGCGGCCAGGATCATGGGGATCAGCAGGACATCGGGCGGAATGGGGAAGATCGAGGATTCGGCGAAGGAGATGACCGCCAGCGCGAGCAGCGCACGGCGGTGGCCGGCCAGGTGCATGGTCCAATCGTAGAGTCGCCGCAGCACGCCGGATCAGACCTCTTCCATTCTGCCACGCCGCCTGGCCGGCCTCATGCCGGCTTTGGGGCGGCCTGTTCATCCTCGCCGCAGCCCGTGTAGCAGGGCCAGTTGACGGGAGCAACCGGCCAGCGATCATGATAGGGTCGCGCAACGGATGCCGCCCCCAGGATCGCATGCAGGAACACGCCGACATCCTTTTCGCGAACGAGGCCTTCTATCTGGCTTTCCAGACGAAGGACATGGATGCCATGGAGGATCTTTGGGCGCGCCGGGCGCCGGTCGCCTGCACCCATCCGGGCTGGCCGTCGCTCGACGGACGCGATCAGGTCATGCAGAGCTGGGCGGCGATCCTCGCCAATCCCGACACCCGCGGGGTGGAGATGCGCGGCGCCAGGGCGCACCGCTGCGGCGAGGCCGCCTTCGTCACCTGCTACGAGATGATCGGCGACAGCCTGCTGGCCGCCACCAATGTCTTCGTGCGCGAAGACGGCGCCTGGAAGCTGGTGCACCATCAAGCCGGCCCCTGCAACATGCCGCCCGGCGACCTGCCGGAAGAGGAGGAAGAAAGCCGGCTGCAGTAGGCGTCTGCCGCCGGTCCGCCGCCCTGCCCTCGCGGCTCAGAGCAGTTCGACCTGCTCGGCCATGGGGCCCTTCTGGCCCATGCGGCAATGCAGCCGCACGCGCTGGTTCGGCTGCAGCGCCGGCAGGCCGAAACGCTCCAGCGTACGCCCGGAGACGAAGATGTCCTTGCCGCCGTTGTCCGGGATGACGAAGCCGAAGCCCTTTTCGACGTTGAAGAACTTCACGGTGCCTTCGATCACCTCGGTGGCGCCGCCGCCATGATCGTGACCCTGGCCGTGGCCGCCGCCGTAGCCGGAGCCGGCGGCCGGCGCCGGGGC
>DAIQBR010000013.1:11743-13754 GCA_036781105.1 Kiloniellaceae bacterium | reverse complement strand
TCCGCCACCTGCAGGCCCTTGCGGCCCTGCATGAGGTCGCAGACGATCGCCGTGTCCTCGTGCAGATCACGATGGCCGGTACGTTCCACAACGGAGATGTGCAGGAAGGCGTCGGGGGCGCCTTCGTTCAACTGGACAAAACCAAAGCCCTTGGTGGCATTGAACCACTTCACCACGGCCTTGACGTTACGGTGCGTGATTTCGTCCCTATCGAAATCATGATCATTGCTCATCACTACGACCACTCCAAGACAAGCAAGGGAATCCCTCTTCTACGTCCTGCAGCCATCGCAATGCTGAGAAGTTCGGCGGCGGTTCTCCGCCCTGTCCGCAATCTCCGAACCCGCTACTCGTGAGAAACCACTCACTTGCCCGGTGAACCACCGTCCAGGCCGCTAACCCGCCCGGCCAGGTGATTCCGACGCCCGGTGAAGGCAAACCGGCGGGACCTGCCGTCCGTCCCGCTGTCGCGATGCCAGGTCCTTCCCTCTACGGCGCCGGGGGCCACGACCCCTCGCGCCTATCCACCATTAAGGTTGCTGCTCCCGTGCTCTACCTAGCGACTGTGCGCCACGCTCTACGGTTTCTTCGCCTTCGTCGGAACCGCTGCGCCGTCCTCAACTCTTCGGCAAGGGACTGCGGCAGCCTCCCGGCAAAGGCAAAACTGAACGTAGCTCTTGCACGTTGCATTTAAACGTGTCTGACGGGTCTGTGCTATAGAAAACCGAGATTCGGCCGGATGCTGCGGCGCAGTGTGAGGCGGGTATGCGTACGGTTTCGCGCCGCTTGCGGCGGGATTGCGGGCTTCCTGAGTGCGGCCCCCGGTGGGGGCTGCAGTCGCCGGTTGCCAAGCAAGCGGCCCCGGCTATGATGCGCGGCGCCCGTTCCCCGGCCATCCGAGATGGCGGGGGCCGAAGCCGGATACCGGCTTTGGATCTTGGGGCCCCTGTGGCGGAATTGGTAGACGCGACAGACTCAAAATCTGTTTCCCGCAAGGGAGTGCCTGTTCGAGTCAGGCCAGGGGCACCATCATCACCCGCCTCATAGCGGCGCCGGGTTCGCCGCCGCCACCCGCGCCGGGACGGTCGCAACCTTGTGTCGTTCTGCAAGACCTGACCCCTTTAAAGCGCCGGCGGCGTCGTACAACCGTGGATCGCTTGCGGGCACCGATTAACCCCGCGCTAACCCCAACCCTTAAGCGAATGTCAGGGTTGTATTGGCAGGCTCCCGTTTCGCGCAGATAGCATCGCAACGGGATCGGGAGCCCCCGTCATGAGACGCCTTTTGATTAAGATCGTGATTGGTGTCGTCGGCTTTAGCGGCCTGGTCGCCTGGAACAAACTCGACCGCTCGGCGAACTATGAGAAGACCGCCGCGGAGGTCACCCGGATCGACGAGGTCTGCTACCTGAAGAAGGTGGAGCGGGGCATCGGCAGCAAGACCACCAGCACGACCAAGGAGGGGCCCTGCCAGATGATCACGGCGATCAACCAGTCCCATCCCGAGTACCAGGACTTCGACCTGGTGAAGGTCACCACCATCCAATACCGCTACCGCTCGCCGGCCGACGGCAAGATGCACCGCGGCGAGATGCGCCAGGAGAACCGCCGCGAGTCCGGCCTGCCGCTGCGCCGGGGCGACAGCATCGAGGTGCTGGCCCACAAGACCGAGCCGGAAAAGACCCAGAAGTACTAGCGCCGGGAACGGCCCGCCGGCTGCCGCCCGACACAGCCCGCCGGCCGCCTGACCTCCAGACTTGCCCGCGCCCCAGGGGCGGCCCCCGCGCTTCGGGGCCGCCCTAAGGCGTTGCGGCCCGCTCTTCGTCCGCACCGACGGGCCGATAAACTTTCCGTGTGGGGCGTCGATTTCCGGGAACCAAATCTTTCCTTGGCTTTTGCGGTCCGCGAGCTAGCTTTCGCCCCGACGCGAGCGCAAGCGGGGCCGGGATGCCCGGCGCGACAGAGCAAGACAGAGGGGCGTGGATGACACAGCGGCATGGCGGGAAGAACGC
>DAIQBR010000013.1:3414-11726 GCA_036781105.1 Kiloniellaceae bacterium | reverse complement strand
GTTCGGGCGGCGGCGAACGATGCCCCGGCTGCGGCCGGCGGGGACAGGCCGGAGCGTGCCGAGGCCGAGGCGGCGGTGCGCACCCTGCTGCGCTGGGCCGGCGACGATCCGCTGCGCGAGGGCCTGGCCGGCACCCCGGCGCGGGTGGTGCGCGCCTTCGAGGAGTTCTTCGCGGGCTACGACCAGGACCCCGAAGCGATCCTCGCGCGCACCTTCGAGGAGGTCGAGGGCTACGACGAGATGGTGCTGCTGCGCGACATCCGCTTCGAGTCCCACTGCGAGCACCACATGGCGCCGATCATCGGCGTCGCCCACCTGGCCTACCTGCCGGACCGCCGCGTGGTCGGCATCTCCAAGCTGGCGCGCCTGGTCGAGATCTATGCCCGCCGGCTGCAGATCCAGGAGAAGATGACCGCGCAGATCGCCAACACCATCGACGCCGTGCTGAAACCCCAGGGCGTCGCCGTGGTGATCGAAGCGACGCACCACTGCATGACCACGCGCGGCGTCCACAAGCCCGGCACGGCCCTGGTAACCAGCCGCATGCTCGGCCGCTTCCGCAGCGACCCCAAGACCCGCCGCGAGTTCCTCGGCATGGTCGGCCGCTGACACGCGCGTCCCATGCCTGAAGCAGACGCTGCCTTGCCCCCGGATCTGCCGCGCGCCGCCCTGGTGACCGGCGCGGCGCGGCGCATCGGCGCCGCGCTGGCGCGCGACCTGGCCGCTCAGGGCTGGGCCGTGGCGGTGCACTACGGCAGCTCCGGCAAGGACGCCGAGGCGCTCTGTGCGGAGATCGCCGCGGCCGGCGGCCGCGCCGTCGCGCTGCAGGCCGATCTGGCGGAAGAGGGCGCACTGGCTCCGCTGGTCGAGCGTGCCGCCGCCGCGCTGGGGCCGCTCGGCCTGCTGGTCAACAATGCCGCGATCTTCGAATTCGACGACGTCGAAAGCTGCGACCGCGCGAGCTGGGATGCCCATCTCGACACCAACCTGCGTGCGCCCTTCGTGCTGACGCAGGCCTTTGCGGCCGCCTTGCCGCAAGCGGCCAGGGGGCTGGTCGTCAACATCCTCGATACAAGGGTGTGGAACCTCGCGCCGGGCTATCTCAGCTACACGCTGTCGAAGGCCGGCCTGTGGACCCTGACCCAGACGCTGGCCCAGGCGCTGGCGCCGCGCATCCGCGTGAACGCCATCGGCCTCGGTCCGACGCTGCCCTCGCAGGGACAGAGCGCGGCCGACTTCGCCGCCCGCCGCGCGGCGCTGCCGCTCGGCCAGGGCGCCAGTCCGGCGGAGGTTGCCGCTGCCCTGCGGTTCCTCATCGCCGCCGGCTCACTGACCGGCCAGATGATCGGACTGGACGGCGGCGATCACCTGGACCGCCAGCGCCCCGCCGCCGGCACCTCGCAGCCCGAGCACAGCTGACCCGCACCGCCTTGTGAGCCCACCCTCGCGAGCCCGCGCCGCGTGCGGCGGGGGGATGGGCGCGGGCGCCGCCGCGTAACCCTTGTGAACGGCCAGCCCAGGACCCAGGGCCAGGGAGACACCTCCGGTCGGCCGGCCGAGACAGCAAGAAGCTCGGAGGAGGCTCACATGACCCAGGCTTTGTCGAACAGCGTTTCCATTTCCCACCAGCCTGTCCCCGGCCGGCGCGGCGCCGTGCTGCGGGCCGCCCTGGCGGCAGGATTGCTGCTGGCCCTCAGTGCCGGCGCGGCGGGCGAACACCGTACAGCCGGCCCCGCCGCGCGCGGCAGAAGCGCTTCAGCTGGCCGGGTGGGAGCGTCACGAGCGCCATCTTCGCCCCTATCGCGCGGCGCCTCGGGTGCATCATCAGGGGGTTCACCGGCACAAGCCACCCAAGCGGCATGCCTTGCACGGACGCGGGCACAAGAAGCCGCAGCACAGACGCTTTGAGCATGGCGGCCGCCGGCACTATGGGCAGGCCTGCCGGCCGGTCCGGGTGGTCGGCTGGCACCACGGCCAGCGTGCCCTGTTCGGCCAGGTGCTCTGCGTCAATCGTTTCGGACAGCACAGCGTCCTGCGCGGCAGCCGCCACCTGATCCGCTATCTGCTGCACTGAAACGGACAGTCCCGCGGCGCCGCAAAGGAAGATGATCTCAGGCACCGGCTGATCTAAGCTGGCATCGGTTTGAGGGGCGGCGTCTCGGCGGTCCCCCTGGTGCCCCCTGGCGACCTGGGGGCAGAGCGGAGGAGCAGCGGGTTGGACCGGCCGGGCAAGCAGGGCGCAGGCGGGTTATTTCTGGAAGCGCAGCACCAGTTGCGCCAGCCGCTGAACGCCCTCAGCCTGCTGATCGGCGAACTGCGCCAATCGCGCGGCGAGCGGGAGACCGCCGTCATCGCCGAGGACATGCGCTACGCCCTGCACCTCTGCACCTCCTGGCTCAACGCCCTGGCGGAACTCGACCAGGTGGAGCAGGGCCTGCTCGATCCGCGTGTCCAGGGCGTTGCGCTGCAGCCGCTGTTCGACCAGCTGGAGGCGGACTTCGCGCCGCGCTTCGCCGAGCAGGGGCTCCGCTTGCGGGTGGCGCCGACGCGCGCGACGGTGCAGGCGGATCCGGTATTCCTGCGGCGCCTGCTCACGGCGCTGCTCGACAACGCGGTGAAGTTCACCCGCGAAGGCCGCGTCCTGCTGGGCTGCCGCCGCGCCGACGGCGGCTACCGTGTGGAGGTCAGGGACAGCGGCCAGGGGGTGGCTGAGACGGAGCTCGACCGGCTCTTCGATCCCTTCTTCCGCCTCGAGAACGAGGTGCGCCCGCGCGAGCGCGGATTGGGGCTCGGCCTCGCCTATGCGCGCGCCCTGGCCGCGCTGGCAGGGGACCAGCTGACGGTCCGCTCGCGCCTCGGCGCCGGGTCCTGCTTTGCGGTGACCCTGCGGGCCGCGGGCGGGCCGGGCGACCAGCCGGAAGGCCATTACGCCGACGGCGTGCCGCCGGCAGTGCTGGATCATCTCACCAATCCGCTGGACGGGGCCGAGGTTCTCATACTGGCGGGCAAGGCGGTCGACGAGGTGCGCCCGCTGCTCGAATCCTGGGGGGCGCAGGCCCGGGTGGTCGCGGCGGAGGACGTCTTCGCCGTGCGCGCGGCAGGGGCCAGACTGATGATCGCCGATGCCGAGGACTTTGCCGCCGCCGGCGGCTGGAACTCGCGCGGCAGACCGGCGGATGCCGTGGTGCTGCTGGGTGAGCAGCCGCCGCAGAACGCGGAACGCTTCGCCGGTGCGGTGCACTTCCTGCGCCGGCCGGTCAGGGCGGCACGCCTGCGCGCGCTCTGTCACTTTGCGCTGGCGCCGCCGGCGGAATGACCACGCGCAGGCACCGCCGCCACGCAGGGGGTCCCCCGGCGCGCAAACGGCGGTGCGGTGAGTGAAAGTCTTGCAGTCCTGGCGGGTTAGAAGTTGGCGGCCTCGGCCTCTTCCAGGGCGCGCACCTGCGCGGCGGCGCTGATCGCGGCCTGGGTGCGGCTGTCCAGGTTCAGGCGCTTCACGATCGCCGAGACATGGACCCGCACGGTGTGCTCCGAGAGGCCGAGGGACTCGGCGACCTGGGCATTGGACATGCCCTGGCCGAGGTACTTGTAGACCTGCAGCTGGCGCTTGGTGAGGGCGTTGGCCACGTCCTCCAGCGACTTCTCTGCGCCGAAGCCGTAGACCGGCGCCTTCTTCGCCGGGCTGCGCTGCTCCAGCAGGCGGCGCGGAAAGGCGACACCGCCGGAGAGCACGGTCTGCAGGGCGGACTCGATCTCGTCGCTCTGCGCCGACTTCGGGATGTAGCCCATGGCGCCGGCCTCGATGCAGCGCAGGATCTCGTCGCGGTCCTCGATGGCGGACATCACGACGACCGGAACCTGCGGCAGGCATTCGCGGATGGCGCGCAGGCCCTCGAAGCGTTTCATGCCCGGCATCAGCAGATCCAGCAGGATCAGATCGAGGTCGGGATTGCTGGAGGCGATCTCCAGCGCCTGGCGAAAGTCCGCCGCTTCCAGCAGATCGCTGTCTGGTTCCAGTCGGTCGATCAGATGCTTGGCGGCGCTGCGCGTGATCCAATGATCGTCGGCGTAGAGGACCTTCATAATTTAGCGAACCCTGATATTCGTTGTGTCTCCGGTCCGGTCGGCATCCGGATTTGATTGGCCCCAGGGCTCAGCATATCCCCCCGAATCGATCTGGCAGAAATCACTTGGCCGCCGGAGGAGACTCCGGCGCCCTTGAATCTGCAGATCAGCTGACGCCCCGGTACGTCTGGTATAATCCTAATTTTCGCAGGCTTTTCAACTACAAAACGAAATCGACCAAGGATGCGAGCCGGCCGCAAAGGACGCGATCAGGTCTCACGCATCGGGACTTCTTTGAAATGCCCAGCTTCAATTCCGTTGTACTACAGCCTGAGCTTGTATTTTGCCACAGGTTGGTCGGCAAAAGCCAGCAATCTGTACAGAATGTTTATCGGGACCTCGCCAGAGCGTCGAGAAACTTCTCGACGCTCACCGGCTTGCGCAGCAACCGGAAGCCGGCGGCGGCCACCTCGTCGGCCACTTCGCGGGAGAGATCGCCGGTGATGATCAGGCCGCGCAGGACGCCCGAGATGCTCTCCTGCACCGCCGAGGCGGCGCTCAGGCCGCTCTCCACCCCGCTCAGCCAGTAGTCTGCGATCACGCAACTCGGCACGACGTCGCGCCCGGCGGCGATGTCGATCGCCTCGCCGCTGCCCGCGGCGGTGATCACTTCCGCCCCGAAGCGGCGCAGCATGCGTTCGGTCGCGCGGCGGACAAGTTCGTCGTCCTCCAGGAGGACGATGACCTCGCCGGCGAGCGCGTCCCTGCGGTCGGATAGGGCCTGTGCTGGCGGAGACTCCATAGCGCAAGAGAAGGGCGCGCGGCGCGGACTGTCAACCCTGGCGCGTGGCCCCAACGCCGGCCCTGCGAGGCTGCGGTCGCTGGCACCCGGCCCGGCGGCTTTGCTGCAAAGGGGGCTCGACGCGACTCCCCGCGTTTGGATATAGGGGGGCCGTGCGCCTGCAGGCAGGTGGAGGAGACTCGAGCCGAATGATCGTGATCTATGGTCTGAAGAACTGCGACAGCTGCCGCAAGGCGGTGCAACTGTTGGCGCGGGCCGGCGCGGCGCACCGCTTCCACGACCTGCGCGCCGACGGCCTGCCGTCCGGCCGGGTGGAGCGCTGGCTCGCTGCGGCCGGCTGGGAGGCGCTGGTCAACCGCCGCAGCACCACTTGGCGCGGCCTGAACGAGGCGGAGAAGGCTGCCGCCGGGTCGGGTGGCGCCGCGGCGCTGCTGGAACGCCACCCCACCCTCATCAAGCGGCCTGTTATCGAGGCGGGGGACAAGCTGATCGTCGGGCTCGCGCCGCCGCAGCAGACTGAACTGGCGGCGCTCGCCCGGAGCTGATACGGGAACTGATACCTGTCATTCCGCGCCGGATCGGCGGCGCAGATCCGCTAGCAGGCGCCGCATCCGCAATGCCATAAGCGGGGCATAGGGCGGCAGGCAGCCGGGACCCGCCGCCCTCTCGACCGCCAAGGAAGCAGAGCCAAATCCGCCATGTGGCCAGCCGTCACCTCAGCCTGGGCGCTCTTCGTCGGTCTCGGCATGCTGATGCTGGGCAACGGCCTGCAGAACTCGCTGCTCGGCATTCGCGCCGGCGCCGAGGCTTTCACCACCGAGTCCACCGGCCTCATCATGGCCTGCTACTACGTCGGCCTGCTGGCCGGCGCCTTCGTCACCCCGAAGATCGTCGGCAAGGTCGGCCACGTGCGGGTCTTCGCGGCGCTGGCCTCGACCGCCTCGACCGCCGCCCTGCTGCACGCGGTCTTCGTCGATCCCTGGACCTGGGGCGCCATGCGGGCGGTGACCGGCTTCTGCTATGCCGGGCTCTACATCGTCGCGGAGTCCTGGCTCAACGACCGCGCCACCAACGAGACCCGCGGCACCCTGCTGTCGGTCTACATGGTGGTGCTGCTGAGCGGCCTGGCGGCCAGCCAGTTCCTGCTCAACCTCGCCGACCCGAACAGCTTCGTGCTCTTCGTGCTGGCCTCGGTGCTGGTCTCCATGGCGCTGGTGCCGATCTCGGTGTCGGTTGCCCCGACGCCGGACTTCACGGCACCGGAGCCGGTCGGCCTGCGCGCGCTCTACCGCACCTCGCCGCTGGGCTTCGTCGGCGCGATGGGCACCGGCATGGCCAATGCCGCGCTCTACGCCATGGCCGCGGTCTACGGCGGCGCCGTCGGCCTCAGCGTGCCGCAGATCGCCGTCTTCGTCAGCGCCAACATCCTCGGCGGCCTGGCCTTCCAGTGGCCGATCGGACGCCTCTCCGACAAGCTCGACCGGCGCCGGGTGCTGACCGCGGTCACCTTCGCCGCGGCGCTGGCGGCGCTGGCCGCCGGCCTCGCCGCCCGGGCCGAGCCGCTGGCCCTCTACGCCATGATGGGCGGCATGAGCCTGCCGATGTATTCGCTCTGCATCGCCCACACCAACGACTACCTGACCCCCAAGCAGATGGTTGCGGCCAGCGGCACCCTGATGATGGTCGGCGGCGCCGGCGCGATCTTCGGGCCGATCGGGGTCTCGCTGCTGATGGCGCAGGTCGGCCCGGACGGCTTCTTCATCTGTATCGGCGCGGTCCACGCGGCGATCGGCGTCTTCGCGCTGTACCGCATGGTCCGGCGCGCGCCGCTGCCGCTGGAAGAGCAGGGCGCCAGCGTGCCGGTGTCCTCCACGGTCAGCGCGCCCACCGCGACCCTGCCGGTCGATGCGATCCGCGACCAGATGGACCGTGACCTCGCCGCCATGGCCGGCGGTCCGCTGCGGCGGCGCTAGAGCGGTCGACGTTGGCACGCGAAGGCCGGTCTTTCCGCGCTGCGCAAAGACACCGCTCCCGCAGCGGGGCTTCCTAAGGCAAAATTTACCGGAAAATGCCAGTATTGCAGCCTTCGCAGCTGCAAAATCGCACTTGCGAAGAGAATCGCGATCCACTAGAGTGCGGCGAATTAAATTACGCGATTCGCCAGCGGATCGTAACAAAGTTGCCTTGGCGGAGAGAAACGGTCGTATGCAGGAAAAGCACGGGTACTTCCTCGAGGACCTGACGGTCGGCATGACCGCGGTCTTCGCCAAGACGGTCACGGATGCCGACATCACCATGTTCGCCGGCATCTCGGGCGATACCAACCCCGTCCACCTGGACGAGAGCTTCGCCGAGAAGACCATGTTCCAGGGCCGCATCGCCCACGGCATGCTCTCCGCCAGCTTCATCTCCACCGTCTTCGGCACCCGCCTGCCGGGCCCCGGCTGCATCTACCTGCGCCAGGACCTGCGCTTCAAGGCGCCGGTGAAGATCGGCGACACGGTGGAGGCCCGGGTGACCGTGCGCGAGATCCAGGCCGAGAAAAAACGCGTCGTCTTCGACACCGTCTGCACCGTGCGCGGCACCGTCGTGCTGGAGGGCGAGGCGACTCTCATGGTGGCCAGCCGCAACGACATGACCGGCCAGGACGGGGCCAACGACGCCGCCGCGCCGAGGGCCCGCCAGGCCGCCGAGTAGCCGCGCCGCCGTGACCTTCTTCGGGGGCCCGAAAGCCCCCGGATCCCTGGCTTCCCGGGCCCGTTCTTCGTTGACAGACCCCGCCGAAGGCGTCAGACCAGCCGGTCTTATGGCTATTTTCCGGCATAGCGGCGACCTGCCCGCGGAAGCCCGCGGCGCCGTCGTCGTGATCGGCAATTTCGACGGCGTGCACCGCGGCCACCAGCTGCTGCTGGCCGATGCGCGCCGCCAGGGCGAACAGCTCTCGGCGCCGCTCGTCGTGCTGACCTTCGAGCCGCACCCGCGCTCGGTCTTCCTGCCGGACCACCCGCCCTTTCGCCTCACCTCGCTGCGCGCCAAGGCGCACGCGCTGCAGGAAGCCGGCGTCGACGACCTCATCGTGCTGCACTTCGACCGCGCCTTCTCGCTGAAGCCGGCGGAGGCCTTCGTCGAGGACATCCTGGTCGGCGACCTGGCGGCTCGTCATATCGTGGTCGGCTGGGATTTCTGCTTCGGCCACAAGCGGGCCGGCAACACTGCCCTGCTGAAGTCGATGGGCGCCCGCCACGGCTTCGGCGTCACCGCCGTCGATCCGGTGATGACCGGCGACGGCGAGATCTATTCCTCCTCCATCATCCGCCAGCACCTGCGCGAGGGCCGCCCGGCCAAGGCGGCCGAACTGCTCGGCCGGCCCTGGGAGATCGAGGGCCGGGTCGAGCGCGGCGAGCAGCGCGGCCGCACCATCGGCTTTCCCACCGCGAACTTCTCT
>DAIQBR010000013.1:0-3404 GCA_036781105.1 Kiloniellaceae bacterium | reverse complement strand
CCTGGGCGACTTCCTGCACCCGGCGCTGGGGGTCTACGCCGTGCTGGCCGGGCGCGACCCCGGCGTCGAGCACGGCGGCGAGACCCAGTGGCTGGCCGGCGTGGCCAACCTGGGCCGGCGCCCCACCGTGGCCGGGGAAGGGATCCGCCTGGAGGTCCACCTCTTCGATTTCACCGGCGACCTCTACGGCGAGATGCTGCGGGTCCGCCTGATCGACTTCATCCGTCCGGAAAAGAAGTTTGACGGCCTTGAGGCTTTGCGGGCACAAATCGCCCTCGACTGCAGCCGGGCCCGCGAAATTCTGGCCGAAACAGCCATCAGTTAAGAAGAACCACGCGATGAGCGTCGACTACCGATCCACCGTCTTCCTGCCGAAGACCGACTTCCCGATGCGCGCCGGCCTGGCCCAGCGCGAGCCGGAGACCCTCGCGCGCTGGAACGAGATGGATCTCTTCGGGCTGCAGCGCCAGGCCTCCCAAGGCCGCGAGAAGTTCATCCTGCACGACGGGCCGCCCTATGCGAACGGCCACCTGCACATCGGCCATGCGCTGAACAAGATCCTCAAGGACGTCATCAACCGTGCCCACCAGATGCTGGGCAGGGACGCCCACTACGTGCCCGGCTGGGACTGCCACGGCCTGCCCATCGAATGGAAGATCGAAGAGCAGTACCGTGCCGCCGGCAAGGACAAGGACTCTGTGCCGGTGCTGGAGTTCCGCCGCGAGTGCCGCGACTTCGCCGAGAAGTGGGTGAAGATCCAGACCGAGGAATTCAAGCGCCTGGGCGTGATCGGCAACTGGTCGCGGCCTTACACCACCATGTCGTTCGACGCCGAGGCGCAGATCGTGCGTGAGATCGGCAAGTTCCTGGTCGGCGGCGGCATCTACAAGGGCTCGCGCCCGGTGCTGTGGTCGGTGGTCGAGAAGACCGCCCTCGCCGACGCCGAGGTCGAGTACCACGACCACACCTCGACCACGATCTGGGTGCGCTTTCCCGTCGTGACGGCGCCAAACGCGCTGCTGGACGGCGCGGCGGTGCTGATCTGGACCACCACGCCCTGGACCATCCCCGGCAACCGCGCCGTCGGTTACGGCGAGGAGATCGCCTACGGGGTCTGGCAGGTCGACGGTGTGGCCGAAGGCAGCGGAGCCGAGGTCGGCGAGAAGCTGGTGCTGGCCGACGACCTCGCCGAACAGGTGAAGAGCGATGGCCGGATCGAGGCCTGGACCCGGCTCGGCGACGCGGGCGATCTGAAAAAGCTGGTGCTGGCACATCCCTGGCGCGGCGTCGCCGCTGCCGCGGGCGGCTACGACTTCGACGTGCCCGTGCTGCCCGGCGAATTCGTCACCACCGAACAGGGCACCGGCTTCGTGCACATCGCCCCGGGCCACGGCGCCGACGACTGGGCGCTGGGCCGCCAGCACGGCATCGAGATCCCGCAGACCGTCGACGGTGCGGGGCATTTCTACGATCACGTGCCGCTGGTCGCCGGCGCGACGGTCTACGACGAGAACGGCAAGCCGGGCGACGCCAACGGGCGCGTCATCAAGGCGCTGGCCGAGGCCGGGCGCCTGCTCGCCAAGGGCAAGCTGAAGCACAGCTATCCGCACTCCTGGCGTTCGAAAGCGCCGCTCATCTTCCGCAACACCTCGCAGTGGTTCATCTCCATGGAGACGAACGACCTGCGCGACAAGGCGCTGAAAGCGATCGACGCGACGCGCTTCGTGCCGGCGAGCGGGCGCAATCGCCTGCGCTCGATGATCGAGCAACGCCCCGACTGGTGCATCTCGCGCCAGCGCCTGTGGGGCGTCCCGCTGCCGATCTTCGTCGACAAGAAAACCGGCGAGCCGCTGCGCGACCCCAAGGTGATCGAGCGCGTCGCCGCGGCCTTCGAGGAAGAAGGCGGCGATGCCTGGTTCGCCAGCGACCCGCAGCGCTTCCTCGGCAACGACTACAGCGCCGACGACTACGAACAGGTCACCGACGTGGTCGAGGTGTGGTTCGATTCCGGCTCGACGCATTCCTTCGTGCTGGAAGCGCGTCCCGAACTGAAGTGGCCGGCCGATCTCTATCTCGAAGGCTCCGACCAGCATCGCGGCTGGTTCCACTCCTCGCTGCTCGAGTCCGCCGGCACGCGCGGCCGCGCGCCCTATGACGCGGTGCTGACGCACGGCTTCATCCTGGAGGAGCAGGGCAAGGAGAAGATGTCCAAGTCGAAGGGCAACGCCCTTTCGCCGCAGGACGTCGTCGACAGCCAGGGCGCCGATATTCTCCGCCTTTGGGTGGTCGCCTCAAACTACGAAGAGGACCTGCGCTTCGGCCCGGAGATCCTGAAGTACCAGAGCGATGCCTACCGGCGCCTGCGCAACACCCTGCGTTATCTGCTCGGCAACCTCGACGGCTTCGAGGAGTCCGAGCGTATCGCCGCCGAGGACATGCCCGAGCTGGAGCGCTGGGTGCTGCACCGCCTCGCCGAACTCGATCAGCAGGTGCGCCGCAACGTCGCCGAGTTCGATTTCCACGCGCTCTACCAGGCCGTCTACACTTTCTGCGCCGTCGACCTCTCGGCCTTCTACTTCGATGTGCGCAAGGATGTGCTGTACTGCGACCGGCCGGACTCGCCGCGCCGGCGCGCCGCCCGCACGGTGCTGGACGAGCTGTTCTCCTGCCTGACCGCCTGGCTGGCGCCGATCCTCTGCTTCACCGCCGAAGAAGCCTGGTGGCTGCGCGGCAGCGGCAAGGAGGCCTCGGTCCACCTGCGCACCTTCCCGGAGGTGCCGGCCGCCTGGCTCGACAAGGAACTGGCGGCCAAGTGGGCCAAGGTGCGCGAAGTGCGCCGCGTGGTGACCGGCGCCCTGGAGGTGGAGCGCGCCGCCAAGCGGATCGGTTCCAGCCTGCAGGCGCGCCCCGTGGTGCACATCGAGCGGCCCGAGCTGATGGATGCCGTCGCCGCGGTCGACTTCGCCGACGTGGCGATCACCTCCGACATTGAACTGAGCGCCGCCCCGGCACCGGCCGAGGCCTTCCGTTTGCCGGAAGTGCAGGGTGTGGCCGTGGTCGCCGTGGCCGCCGCGGGCGACAAGTGCGAGCGCTGCTGGAAGGTGCTGCCGGAGGTCGGGTCGGTCGCGCAAGCGCCGCAGACCTGCACGCGCTGCGCCGATGCTGTGCAGCATCTCGGCGCCGCGGCGCAGTAGGCGCGGACCGTCGTCCACCGCATGCAACGCGCCCTCTTTCTCGCCGCCGTCATCCTGCTGGCCGACCAAGTGACGAAGTGGGCGGTTCTCGCGGTGGCGACGCCGCCGCTGCAGCCGCAGCACCTCGCCGAGGTGACCGGGTTCTTCAACCTGGTGCTGACCTACAACCCCGGGGTCAGTTTCGGCATGTTCCAGAGCGATTCGCCCTGG
>DAIQBR010000012.1:8516-25268 GCA_036781105.1 Kiloniellaceae bacterium | reverse complement strand
TGGATAGAGCGCTGCCCTCCGAAGGCAGAGGTCACAGGTTCGAATCCTGTCGGGTCCGCCAAGTTTCCAGAAGACACCATGCAATCTGTCCCGCCGCGCGGCCCTTCCGCGCGCCTTCCCGATTGAAATCTCAAGTTACTTGATAAATGCTTCCTTCAATCAACGGTTTGGCAACCGTGGATCGGCTAGATAGCGGATTTTGAGGGAGGACCGGCCATGCATATCGTCCTCGCGGTGCTCGCCGCCGTCGCCGGCATCGCCTTTTGGATCTGGCGCGTCCGTATGGCCGCCCGCGCGGCCAGCGACCTGCTGGAAACCGCCGACGACATCCGCGCCGCGGTGCGCCGCTTCGGCTACCGCCGCAAGGCCAGGACCAACCCCCTGGACGGAATCGAGGACCCCCGCCTGGCCGCCGCCGGCATCCTCTGCGCCTTCGCCAACATGGACGGCGGCATCGGCAGCGCGGAGATCGCCGCCATCGCCGAAGAATGCCGCCGCGCCTTCAAGACCGAGGCCGAGGAGGCGACGCAGATCGGCGCTTACGGGCGCTGGCTGGCGCAGCAGTCGGCCAACATGGACGAGACCGTGCGCCGCCTGGCGCGCAGCCTGGAGACCAAGCTGACCGGCGAGGAGAAAGAACAGCTGTTCGGCATGATCGAGCGCGTCGCCTCGATCGAGGGCGGCGGGCTCTCCGAGGGCCAGCGCCGCACCCTGGAAAACCTCGCCCGCCAGCTCGGCTGAGCCGGCCCTAAGCCGTGCGCTCCTTCGCTTCGACCAGGATCCAGTCGCGGAAGGCCTGGGCCTGGGGGCTCAGCGGCTGGTCGCTGGGGACCAGCAGGTAGAACGACTGTTCCGAGCGCAGCGTCGCCTCGATGGGGCGGATCAGCACGCCGCGCGCCAGGAAGTCCTCCGCCAGGCGCCCGCCGCCCAGCGCGATGCCCTGGCCGTCGAGCACCGCCTGGGTGAGCACGAGATAGTTGTCGAACTCCAGGCTCGGCCCGCGCGGCCGCGCGGTCACGCCCATGGCGGCCAGCCAGGCCTCCCAGCTCACCCAGTTGCGGTCGTATTCCACCAGGTGCAGCAGGGTTTCCTCCAGCAGGTCGGTGACCGACTGCAGCGGGCGGCGGCGCGCCATGTAGGCGGGCGCGCAGACCGGAAAGACATGGTTGTCGAGCAGGTGGACCGCCTCGGCCCCGGCCCAGCGGCCGCGCCCGTAGCGCACCGCCAAGTCGATGCCCGAGGCGGTGAGATCGCGCACCGGCGCCGAGGCGACCAGGCGCAACTGGATCTCGGGATGGGCGGCCCGGAACTTCGCCACCCGGGACATCAGCCAGTAGTTGGCGAAGGTAACGCTGGTGGAAACCGTCAGTTCGCCTTCGCGGCGCACCCGGCGCAGGTCCGCCGCCGTGGTGGCGATGTGGCCGAGCCCCATGGTGACCGCCGCATGGAGGCGCTGGCCGGGCGCGGTGAGCGCCAGCCCGCGCGGCCGGCGTTCGAACAGCTGGATGCCGAGATTGTCTTCCAGCAGCTGCACCTGCCGGCTGACCGCCGCCTGGGTGACCAGGAGCTCGGCCGCGGCGCGGGTGAAGTTGAGATGCCGGGCGGCGGCCTCGAAGGTCACCAGGGAGTTCGCCGGCGGCAGCCGGCTGCGAAGGATGGCCATTACATTTTCTTATACCACAATGAGAATTCGTGCAATTCCCCGGCACCCGCCCCCTGCGCTCTACTAGGTCTGCGCCCAAGGAAAAATTCGCCCTGAGGCCGGAGACGACGCGCAAGCGGCGGTCCAGCCAGCAGACCGGCCATACCCGTAAGGCCCAAGAAAATCCTATGCGAGGAGGAATCGAACGAATTCGGCGGAGGAGGAAAGAGAGAAGTTCTGCGTCTGCGCCGCCGGCGCCGCAACCTCTACCCCTCACATCGCCCTGATCCCTTTCACCGATAGGGCCTGCGCGCCGGTGCGACAGCGCGGCCGCCGCCACAGGCTCTATCCGGTGTTTCCCGAGCATCCTGCCGCGGCCGCGGCGTGACTCCGCGAGCCTGATCCCCCTGGATCACGACCCCTCCGGGGTCACCGCACCGCTTCAGCAGGCTGCACTTTCCGACCTCACTAGAGCCGGCATCGCTCCGACGATGCCGGCTTTTTTCTGCCGCACGGAAAGGAGGGGGCCGGCTCAGTCGCCGGCGGCGGGATCTTCCTCGTCGTCACCCAGCTGCATGTGCTGGCGCATGAAGTAGACCTGGGAAACGACGAAGAGGAAGGTCAGCGCCATGATGCCGAAGACCTTGAACGTCACCCAGAAATCGGTCGTCTGGGTGCGCCAGACGGCTTCATTGAGCGCGGCCATGGCGAGGAAGAAAACCGCGAAGCGCAGCGTCAGCTTGTGCCAGCCGTCGTCGTCGAGCGGCCAGGCGGTGCCGAGCAACGGCTTCAGCAACGGACGCCGGAACATGAGGCCGCCGAAGAGGACAGCCGCGAAGATCAGCTGCACGATGGTCGGCTTCATCTTGAAGAAGGTTTCGTCGTTGAACCACAGCGTGAGGCCGCCGAAGACGCCGACCACCGCCGCCGTCACCAGCGGCATGCGCGGCACCCGCCGCTCCACGACCAGGGCGATCACCAGGACCACCGCGGTCGCCGCCATGATCGCCATGGTCGCGGCGATAAGGTCGCCCAGCCAGTAGACGATGAAGAAGGCGGCCAGGGGCCCGTAGTCCACCAGCGCACGCAGCCATGACGACCCCGTCGCCTTGGGCCCATTCGACGCCATGAATACAGTCCTCCAGACAATCCGCTGTTTCGGTAAGACGGCAGGAGGAATATAGGGCTCGCGCGCCGCGATTGCACCCTGTCCGGCAGCCCGGCTCGACCTTCGCGCGATAGCGCGAATTCTAGACAAATCCAATTCACCCCTTAACAGCTTATTAAAGGGCCTTGTGACATTCTGCGGGGAAGCACGGTCAGATAGAGGGAGAGAGCCGGTCCCATGTTCCAGCAATCTGCGACCCAGGACGACGTCCAGAGCTCCTCCATCAATGCCGCCGAAGGCATCGCCGCGCCGCTGGACAAGGCGCCGCTGAACCCGGTGGCCAAAGACCCCTTCATCGACCACTACTTCAAGCGCATCGACCCGCGGGTCGCCGCCTCCTTCTCACCGGAGCAGTGCGAGGCCATCAAGACCATGTTCGGGGCGCGCGGCATCGCCAAGCATGCGGTCGAGGTGCGGCGTTCGCTGCCGATCGGCCGCGGGCGCTACTACCTGGTGCTGCTGTTCGGGCGCGAGCGGCGCACTTTCGGGCGCCTCTACAGCGAAGGCGCCGTCGGCAGCACGTCCAATCTGGTCGGCTATGCCGTCACCGCGGCCCTCTGGATGATGCCGGCCGTGGCCGCCGCGCTGCTGCTGCAGATACTTCTCTGACCTTCCGTAGCGCCGGGCCGCGGGCTATCCTGCGGCCATGCCCGTCCCGCCCAACAGCCACCTGAAACTGCCGCCGCAGGACGACCTGCCGCTGCTCGACCGCGCCAACGCCGCCGGCCTCATTGCGCGCGGCGTGATGCGCTACTTCGCCGCCCACGGCATGGTCGGACTTGCCGAGATGACACTGCGCTCGGGACGCCGCGCCGACCTGCTGTGCCTGGACGCCAAGAGCCGCATCACCATCGTCGAGATCAAATCGAGCCTGGAGGATTTCCGCAGCGACCAGAAGTGGCCGGAGTACCTTGAGTACTGCGACTACTTCTACTTCGCCGTCGCGGAGAGCTTCCCGCAGGCGGTGCTGCCGGAAGACCACGGCCTCATGGTGGCCGACGGCTACGGCGCCTCGGTAATCCGCGAGTCCCACGACTTTGCGCTGAACCCGGCGCGCCGCCGCGCGCTGCTGCTGCAGTTCGCCCAGCTTGCCGCCGGGCGTCTGCAGGCGGTCATCGATCCCGAGGGTATGGCGGGGCGCCTGGAGAGTTTCTGACGCGCCTCAGCCGCGCGCCAGCCGCTCGATGGTGGCCGTCGTCGAGTGCCCCGGAGACAGATCCGCCAGCACGACTCTCCCGCCGTAGCTCTGCACAAAGTCGGCGCCGACTACCTGGTGCACGCCGTAGTCGGCGCCCTTCACCAGGACATCGGGCTTCAGCGCTTCGATCAGCGCCAGCGGCGTGTCTTCGCCGAAGACCACGACACGGCTGACACTGGCGAGCGATGCCAGCACAGCCGCGCGGGCCGCCTCGCCCTGTATCGGTCGGCTGTCTCCCTTCAGGCGGCGCACCGAGGCATCGCTGTTGAGGCCGACGATCAGGCGGTCGCAGGCCGCCCGCGCCTGCTCCAGCAGGGAGACGTGGCCCGGGTGCAGCAGGTCGAAGCAGCCGTTGGTGAAGCCGACCTTGAGCCCGGCCCGGCGCCACTGCGCGACCTCCTCGGCGAGACTCTCCACATCGACCACCTTGGCCTCGGCGGCCAGCAGCTGCGAGGCGTGCAGCGCGTGCAGTATCTCGCTTGGGCTTGCCACCGCGGTCCCCAGCTTGGCGACCACAATGGCTGCGGCGACGTTGGCGAGCTGCGCGGCTGTAACCGGCGGCAGACCGGCGCCGAGCGCAGCGGCGAAGCTCGCCACCACGGTATCGCCCGCGCCTGAGACATCGAAGACTTCGCGGGCTTCCGCCTTCAGGTGGTGGATTTCGCCCGCCGCCGTGACCAAGGTCATCCCCTGCTCGCTGCGGGTCGCCAGCAGCGCGCCGATACCGGCGTCACCGATTACCTTTTGCGCGGCCGCGACGAGGGAGTCGTCATTGTCGGCCGGCAGGCCGCTGGCCTCCTGCAGCTCGCGGCGGTTCGGCGTTACCCAATCGGCACCGCGGTAGCGCGCGAAATCACGCCCCTTGGGATCGACGACGACAGGCCGGCCCCGTTGCCGCGCGGCGGTGATGACCTCGGCCAGGAGGTCGTCCTGCAGCAGGCCTTTGCCGTAGTCGGAGAGAACGACCGCGTCGGCCTGCTCCAGGGCGGCGAGAACGGCGGCTTTCACGGCGCCGGCCGTCGCCGCATCGATCCCGCTTTCCGGATCACGGTCGGCCCGCAGCAGCTGCTGCCCCGCGGCGATGAAGCGATCCTTGATGGTGGTCGGCCGGCCCGCCACGCGCAGCAATTCGATGCTGCCCGAGACAGGCGAAAGGCAGGCGCGGGCAAGGGCCTCTACCTCGGCGCCGGCCGCGTCCTCGCCGACAACGGCAATCCCGTGCGGCCGGGCGCCCAGGGCCGCGAGGTTGCGCAGGACGTTGCCGGCACCGCCCAGCATCGCCGTCTCGCGGGCGATACGCAGAACGGGGATCGGTGCCTCCGGGGAGATCCGTTCGACGGCCCCATAGAGAAAACGGTCCAGCATGATGTCGCCGAGAACCAGGACACGGGCACCGGCGAGACGATCGATGGCGCCGGCGAGATCGGCCCGCGCCGCCGCGTTCCTGCCGCCCGTGATGTCGCCGCCGCTCATGCCTGCCTGCTCGAATCCGCTGTCTCTGCGCCTGCCCCTCGCCGGGGCGCAAGCTTGAATCGAAGTCCCCCGCAACCGCAACCGGCGATTTGCCGGACCGATCCGCCACCCCAGGCCCTACTGGATCGGGCAGCGCCAGGCAAGCCATTCCCCCAGATCCTAGTCTTTCCGCCTAGCGACCCTGTCAAAAACGGGAAATTAACCAAATCGAAAGCGCTGGTTTCTTATCCTCCGGCGGTGAAGTCGACCGGTCGAATGGCCGCCTTGGGAGCCGCCCCCGTCCATGTTTCCAGCCAATAATCAGCAGCCTAGCATGCAGGAGCAGGCCCTCCTGAACCATATCAAGCGGCTGGAGCGGGCTGGTGGGAATCATTTCGCAGTCCACGTCCACCTGTCGAAGCTCATTACCTTCCAGCGGCTGCCGGAATGCTTCGAGGTCGTGCGGATCATGCTGGCGCGCGACGCCAAGAAGATCGACGCCAGCCTGTACAGTATCTTCAACAACGACCTCATCATCGTCTATCCGCGCGATGCCCTGGCCCGGATTGACGAGTCTTTGGGCCGGGTGTCTCAGGTGCTGGGCGTCGATCCCTTCTTCGTCGGTAGCGCGGCGGGCGACCAGGAGTTCTGCAGTTACTTCGACCTCGACAGCCAGTTCGGGGAACTGGTGGACCGGGTGGAATCGCTGATCCAGGCGCGCGCGGAAAAGGAACACCTCGCCCGCAGCACGCGCAACAAGAGCGCCGACAGCAAGCCGCTGGATCTCAATAATCTCGCGCTGCTGGAGAAGACCATCGCGCAGGCCGACCTCTCGGCGATGGTGAGCCGCCAGCCGATCTGCGAGGTCGGCGACGACGGCCGCCCCGTGCCGCTGTTCTACGAGCTCTTCACATCCATCGGTACGTTGCAGAAGACTCTGATGCCGAATCAGAACCTCTTCTCCGACCGCTGGCTGTTTCAGTACCTGACCAACAAGCTGGACCTGCGGATGCTGGCCTGGCTGACCAAGAACGACGATTCGACACTGCGGCACTCCTTCAGCCTCAACATCAACATTGCCAGCGTTCTGTCACAGCGTTTCCTGGAGTTCGACGCTCTGCTCGACAAGACCCGGCGCAGCACCATTGTGATCGAACTGCAGAAGATAGATGTCTTTGCGGATATCGCGCGCTTCATTTTTGCCCGCGAGTTTCTGCGCGACCGCGGCTATCGTGTCTGCCTCGACGGCTTGACGGCCCTCTCCATCCCTTTCATCGATCGCAAGAAGCTTGGCTTCGATCTTGTCAAGCTGCACTGGACGCCCCAGCTGCGCCAGCAGATCGACAATGGGGACAACGGCATGCTGCGCGACGCGATCCAGGCGATCAACCCGCGCCGCATCATCATGATGCGGTGCGAGTCCGACGACGCCATCGAGCTCGGCCAGGAACATGGCATCTCGCTGTTTCAGGGCTATTTCCTCGACCACCTCCTGGCCGAGAAGATCACCCGCGAA
This sequence comes from Kiloniellaceae bacterium, assembly GCA_036781105.1. GTDB lineage: Bacteria > Pseudomonadota > Alphaproteobacteria > Kiloniellales > Kiloniellaceae > Pelagibius. Next base: position 18,292 of record DAIQBR010000012.1, on the reverse strand, counting down.
CAGGCGGCGGAGCGCCTGGGTGCCGCCCTCTCGCGCCATCGCCGCACCGCTGTGCCCGCTTCCTCTCCCGCGGGCACCTGAACTTCCGGATCGCGAGCGCGTCAGTTTCGCGGCGCATACTTCGCAAGAATGCGCTGTAGCGTGCGCCGATGCATGCGCAAGCGGCGCGCCGTCTCCGAAACATTGCGGTCGCACTGCTCGTAGACGCGCTGGATATGTTCCCAGCGCACACGGTCCGCACTCATCGGGTTGCAGGGCGGCGGCGGCAAGGCCTCGCCACGCTCCAGCAGGGCTGCTTCCACCTGGTCGGCATCGGCCGGTTTCGGCAGATAGTCGGTCGCCCCGACTTTCACCGCCGCAACCGCGGTCGCGATATTGCCGTAGCCGGTCAGCACGATGACGCGGGCGTCTTGCCGCGCTTCGCGTAGGGCCTGCACGATCTCCAGACCCGAGCCGTCCTCGAGGCGCAGATCGACAACCGCAAAGTTCGGTGCGACCTGGCGGGCCAGCGCGAGGCCCTCGGCCACGGTGTAGGCCTTGCGCACCGCGAAACCCCGGCGTTCCATGGCAAGGGCAAGGCGGTCGCAGAAGCGCTGGTCGTCGTCGACGATCAGCAGGTCGCGCGGCACCGCCTGGGGCCGTTCACCGTCCTTGCTTTCGCTGCCCCTTCGGCCCGTCATGCCGCCCGTCCTTCCGTCATGCCGTTCGTGTGTGATGTCATCCATATCGTCATGCAATCCGTGTCGCCATGTCGTGACCGCCTTGCGCCGCGGCGCCCTCCGCCCCACCCGCGCCGGATACCTCGAGGCTGGCACGCGGCCAGCGGACTTCCACCACGGCACCGCCGCCGATATCGTTGGAAAAATCCAAAGACGCACCCTGGTGCGCCAGCAGCGTCCGGGCGATGAAGATGCCGAGCCCCATATGCTGGTCCTCGCCGCGACGCCGCTCCCTGGCGCCGGTGGAGTAGTACGGCTCCCCGAGCCGGCTGAGCACGGTAAGGTCGAAGCCGGGGCCGTCGTCGGCGATGCGCAGCATCACGGACTCCTCGTCCCAGGTCAGATCCACCATCACGCGGCGCCGGGCGAACTGCACGGCATTCTGGATCAGCGTGCCGACGCCGTGCAGCACTTCCGCGTTGCGCGCGACGGTGGGCTGCGTGGCACTGCTGTCCACCGCCGGGACGGCGGTGATCTCCAGCTCGACACCCTCGCGCTGATGCGGTGCCGCCGCCGCTTCGACCAGCGCCACCATGGGCAGCTGGTGGTAGGGCGAGCCGTCGTCGCCGGCCGGCCGTTCGGCGAGGCCGGCGAGAATCGAGCGGCAGCGCAGCGATTCCGCGTGCAGCAGTTCGACGTCCTCGCGCAGCGGTGACTCTTCCGGCAGTTCACGCTGCAGTTCGCGGGCCACCACGGCGATGGTCGCGAGCGGCGTGCCGAGTTCGTGCGCCGCCGCCGCGGCAAGACCGCCCAGCGCGGAAAGCTGCTGTTCGCGCGCCAGCGCCATCTGGGTCGCGGCCAGGGCCTGCGACATGCGATGAATCTCGTGCGCCACCGAGGAGACATAGGAAGCGATGAAGATGACGGCGATGACGAGGGCCGCCCACACGCCGGCAATATAGACGGGTGACAGGAGGATGCCGCTCTCCGGCCAGGGCAGCGGCAGGTACCAGACCGCGAGGAAGGAGACCAGCGCCACCGCCATGGCCGAGAGCACCAGGGTGCTGCGCCGCGTCAGCGCCCAGCCGGAGATGACGACAGGCGCCAGGATCAGAATGCAGAAGGGATTCTGCAGGCCACCGGTCAGGCACAGCAGGGCCGCCAGCAGCACGAGATCGAAACAGAGGTTCCAGAAGGCCTCGCGGTCGCTCACCCAGACCGCCGTCGGCCGCGCGATCGAGATCACCACGTTGAGCGCACCGGAGGCGGCAATGACCGACATCGCCGGGATGAAGGGAATGTCGTAACCGAGCCCGAAGTAGACGACCGCCAGCGTGGTCGCCTGGCCGATCAGGGCGATCCAGCGGATCAGCACCAGGGTGCGCAGCCTCAGGCGGCCCTCCTGGGGCGGCGCGGTCGCCGGCGCAAGGACAGAGGCGGGACCCGGCGTGACAGGGGGGGCGGAAGAGGGAGCTTGCGGCTTCGCCATGACGGTCAAGTTTCGCCACGCAGCCCGGAAAGGCAAGGCCGCGGGCAGGGGCGGGGGCCCCGCCTAGGCGTCGCCCGCCGGGCCCGAGACGCCGGCCTCCTCGAAGGTCGCCATGCCGCTGTGGCAGGCCACCGCCGCCTTCAGCAGCAGCACGGCGATCATCGCGCCCGAAGCTTCACCGAGACGCATGCCGAGGTCGACCGGCGGCCGCTTGCCGATGCGTGCCAGGAGGCGCTTGTGGCCGGGCTCGGCCGACATGTGCGAGACCACGCAGTGATCGAGGACGGCGGGATCCAGCGCAAAGAGCACCGCTGCCGCCGCTGTGCAGGCAAAACCGTCGAGCACCACCGGCGTGCGCGCCATGCGCGCGGCCAGCACGGCGCCGGCAATGGCCGCCAGTTCCCGCCCGCCCAGCCGGCACAGCACCTGAAGGGGATCGTCCAGGGCATCGCGATGCCGTTCGACGGCCTGCGCCACCAGCGCCACTTTGGCCGCCAGGCGGTCGTCGTCCACGCCGGTACCGGGACCGACCCAGTCGGCCGCCTCGCCGCCGAAAAGACCATGGCAGAGCGCCGCCGCCGAGGTGGTATTGCCGATCCCCATCTCGCCCAGCGACAGCACGTCGATGCCCGGCTCCACCGCCATCATGCCGTAGGCCATGGCGTGAACGCAGTCCTCCTCGCTCATCGCCGGTTCCTCGGAGATGTCGCCGGTCGGTTCCTCCAGCGCCATCTCGTAGACGCGCAGGTCGGCGTTGGCGAGGCTGCAGAGCTGGTTCACCGCGGCGCCGCCTTCGATGAAGTTCTGCACCATCTGGGCCGTGACCGCGGAAGGATAAGCCGAAACGCCCTTGGCGGCGATGCCGTGGTTGCCGGCGAAGACTGCGGTGTAGGGGCGTTCCACAGACGGCGGGTGGCGCCCTTGCCAGGTGGCCAGCCAGATCGCCAGTTCCTCGAGCCGGCCGAGCGAGCCGGCCGGCTTGGTGAGCTGCGCCTGACGCTTCTGCGCGGCCTCGGCGGCCTCCGCGTCGGCCGCCGGCAGGGCCTGCAGCAGGGCGCGGATTTCCTCCAGGCTGGCGATATCTTCGGCGGCCGTCATTGCAGGCATCCTCCTCAAAGCCGCAGGCCACGGTTGGGCTGCGACCGTGACATGTCTTATAAACGTCTGATACAGGAAGGCAAATCGAGCCCCGGAGCGTTCTTTGGGACGCGACCCGGAAGCGTGGAAAAGCGACCGAACATGGCAAACTCCTTCAACGATCTCTTTCCCGCCGGATTCTGGGCGCCGGCGGGCTGGCGCGCCGACCTGCGCCAGGCCGCGGCGCTGCTGACCCGGCTGCCGCTCGGCCCCGAGACCGCCGCGCCGGCGGCGCCGACGGCGGGCCATCCCGCGCGCTGCTACCCCCTGGTCGGCGCCGGCATCGGCGCCGCCGCCGCCTTCGCCTACGGCCTTGCGGCCTGGCTGTCGCTGCCGCCTTTCGCCTGCGCCCTCGCGGCCCTGGCCGTGGCCATGCTGCTGACCGGCGCGCTGCACGAGGACGGCCTGGCCGATGTCGCCGACGGATTCGGCGGCGGGCGTGACCGCCTGCGCAAGCTCGAGATCATGCGCGACAGCCGCATCGGCAGCTATGGCGTGCTGGCCCTGATCCTGGTGACCGCTGCGCGCGGCGGCAGTCTCGTCGCCCTGGCCGAGCCGGCAGCCGCCGCGGCGGCGCTGGTTGCCGCCCACAGTCTGTCGCGCGGCGGCCTCGCGGCGATCATGTGGGCCTTGCCGCCGGCGCGCAGCGACGGCCTGGCCGTCGCCACCGGCCGCCCGGGGGGCGCCGATGCCCTGGCGGCGATCGTCATCGGCCTTGTCGCGACCTTCCTGCTGCTGGACTTTGCCGTCGCGCTGACCGCCGTCATCGCCGCCGCCACCCTGCAGTGGGTGGTCGCAGTGCAGGCACGCCGGCAGATCGGCGGCGTGACCGGCGACGTGCTGGGGGCCGCCCAGCAACTCGGCGAGGCGGCGGTGCTGCTGGTTGCCTGCGCGGCTGCCGCATCATGACGGCGACGGCGACCCTGACGCGCTGGTGGTGGGTGCGCCACGCCCCGGTGGTCGGCCACGCCGGGCGCATCTATGGCAACCTCGACGTCGACTGCGATTGCAGCGACGAGGCGCTGTTCCGCGCGCTGGCCGCCGGCCTGCCGCGCGAGGCGGTCTGGATCGTCACGCCCCTGGCGCGCACGCGGGCCACGGCCGAGGCGATCCGGCGGCACCATGGCGAGGAAACAGGGGCGGCTGCCGTGGACCTTGAGGTCGAGCCCCTGCTGGCGGAACAGAATTTCGGCAGCTGGCAGGGCCTCAGCCACGACGAGCTCGCCGCGCAGCGCAGCGGGGCGTGGCATCGCTTCTGGCTGGCGCCGGCCGAGGAAGAGCCGCCCGGCGGCGAGAGCTTCGCCGCCGTGGCCGCCCGCGTCGGCGAGGCCATCGAGCGCCTCACCCAGCGGCATGCCGGGCGCGACATCGTCTGCGTCAGTCATGGCGGGCCGATCCGGGCGGCCCTCGCCAAGGCCCTCGGTGCCACGCCGGAGCAGGTACTGAGTTTCGTCGTCGACAACTGTTCGCTGACCCGCCTCGAGCATTTCTCGGACGCGGCCGAGGGGCCGGAGGAACGCCAGGGCGGTGCCTGGCGTATCACCCAGGTCAACGCCCGGATTGGGTGAACGCCCGCAGGGGATGAGCGCTGGACGCGCCGCGTCCGCGCCCTGATTTCGGCGCAATTCTGGGGGCAGGATGACTCACATGTGACTCGATTCGCCGTGCTAGGGTCGCGCGCGAATCGGCGACGACTCGAAAGAACGTTGGAGGATGCTTCTCCCATGACCGTTTCTACAGCTTTTCCCAGCCTGCGCTCCGCTGCGGCTGCGCTCTTCTCGACCGCGCTCTTGGCCGCCGTCCTCGCCGGCAGCGCCCGGGCCGAGACGGAAGCCGAAGGCTTCGTCACCGAGGCAAGGCTGACCGTCGACCGCCTGATGGCCGACAAGGACTTCTTCGAGCTGCCCAAGTTCATCAAGGCCGCCAAGGGCATCTTCATCGTGCCGCAACTGGTGAAGGGCAGTTTCATCATCGGCGCCGAGGGCGGCACCGGCGTCTTTCTTGCGCGCGGCACCGACGGCACCTGGTCGCCGCCGGCCTTCTATACCCTGGGCGCCGGCTCCATCGGCCTGCAGATCGGCGGCGAGGTGAAAGAGGTCGTCTTCGTTCTGATGAGCGACAAGGCGGTCGACGCCATGCTGTCCAGCGAGTTCAAGCTGGGCGCGGATGCCTCGATCAGCGTCGGGCCGCTCGGCCGTGGTGTCGAGGCATCACGCACCACCGACTTCACCTCGGACATCTATGCTTTCTCGAAGTCGGTCGGGCTGTTCGGCGGCGGCGCGCTGGAAGGCGCCAAGATCTTTACCCGCACGACGCTGAACGAGAGCTACTACAGCGGCGGTGCGACGCCGAAATCCATCGTGATCGACCGCCAGTTCACCAACCTGCAGGCCGACGGCCTGCGCCAGATCCTGCCGTAGTCTTGTGCCGCCGCCCGCGAAAGCCGGAAAGCGGCCGCGACAGCGCGACGCATTGCGGACCCTGGCCCCGGCGCCTATCTGAAGCTGGTCACTTCGCGTTTCTCATCGACCGCTCCGGGAGCTAGCCTAGGCCCATGTCGACGCCGACCCGCATCCTGCTGATCGTTGTGCTGGGCCTGGTCCTGGCAGCAGGCGGCCTCGCCGCCTGGTACGCGGTTCAGCCCGGCCAGCCCGTCGGCATTCTCAGCAGCGAGACCCGCAGCAGCGGCAGCGCGCTGATCGGCGGCCCCTTCACCCTGACCGACCAGACCGGCACCCGGCGCAGCGAAGCGGACCTTATGGGCCACTACGCCCTGGTCTACTTCGGCTACACCTATTGCCCGGACGTCTGCCCGACCTCGCTCAGCACCATGACCCAGGGCATGGACCTGCTGGCCGAGACGGCGCCGGAGAAGGCTGCGGCCGTGCTGCCGGTCTTCATCACCGTCGACCCCGAGCGCGACACCGCCGAGGCGCTGGCCAGCTACGCCGGCCACTTCCATCCCCGCATGCTGGCGCTGACCGGCACGCCGGAGGAGATCGCCGCCGCCGCCAAGGCCTACCGCATCTACTACCAGAAAGTCGAAGAGCCGGACGCCAGCGACTACCTGATGGACCACTCCTCGGTGATCTACCTGATGGGCCCTGACGGCAGCTACCTCACCCACTTCACTCACGTGAGCACAGCCGCGGAGATCGCCGAGAGCCTGGCGGCCCAGGTCGATCCGGCGCGCGCCACCACCACCACCGCTCCAGGCAGCTAGATATCGGCGATCCGGCGGCCGCTGTCGGGATCGAAGAGATGCAGCGCGCCGGGATCCGCGGCAAGCGGCAAGGTTTCCCCCTCGCGTACCGCCGCGCTGCCCGGCAGCCGCAGCGTGAGGGCTTCGCCGACACCATTTGCGCCGTCGACAGCGCCATGAGCCAGGATATCGGCGCCCAGGGTCTCCACCATCTGCACCTTGAGGCGCAAGGCCGCCTCGCCATCGCGGGCCGGATGCAGGTGTTCCGGGCGCACGCCCAGCGTGACTCTGTGGCCCGCCGCCGCCGGAACACCTCCGGAGAGGTTCACGCGGCCGCCACCGGCCAGCGCAAGGCCGCCCTCGGCGACCTCGGCGGCGAGAAAGTTCATCGCCGGTGAGCCGATGAAACCGGCGACGAAGAGGCTGGCCGGGCGCTCGTAGACCGCCATCGGGGCATCGATCTGCTCGGCATTGCCGGCGTTCATCACGATGAGGCGGTCGGCCATGGTCATGGCCTCGACCTGGTCGTGGGTGACATAGACCGAGGTGGTGCCGAGCCGGCGCTGCAGGCGCTTGATCTCCAGGCGCATCTGCACGCGCAACTTGGCATCGAGGTTGGACAGCGGCTCGTCGAACAGAAAGGCGGCGGGCTGGCGCACGATGGCGCGGCCCATGGCGACGCGCTGGCGCTGGCCGCCGGAGAGCTGGCGCGGCTTGCGCTGCAGCAGTTCCTGCAGTTCCAGAATCCCCGCGGCCTCGTTCACCCGCTGCTCGATCTCGGCCTTCGACTTGCCGGCGATCTTCAGGCCGTAGGCCATGTTGGCGTAAACCGACATATGCGGATAGAGCGCATAGTTCTGGAACACCATGGCGATGTCGCGGTCCTTGGGCTCCAAATCGTTGACCACGCGCCCGCCGATGTCGATCTCGCCTTCGGTGATCGCTTCCAGTCCGGCGATCATGCGCAGCAGGGTGGACTTGCCGCAGCCGGAAGGCCCGACGATGACGACGAACTCGCCATCTGCGATGTCCACCGAAACGCCGTGGATCACGGCATTGCCGCCGTAGCTTTTCTTCACGTTGCGCAGGGAGATCTCGGCCATCGCTCTATCCAGCTTACTTCTCGGTTTCCACCAGGCCCTTCACAAAGAGCCGTTGCATCGCGACCACCACGAAGACCGGTGGGATCATCGCCAGGATCGCGGTCGCCATGACGACCGGCCAGTTTGTCTGGTCTTCGCCGGGTGCGATCATCTGATTGATACCCATGACGATGGTGTTCATCGACGGATCGGTGGTGATCAGTAGAGGCCAGAGGTACTGATTCCAGCCATAGATGAAGAGGATGACGAAAAGGGCCGCGATGTTGGTGCGGGTCAACGGCAGCAGGATGTCCTTGAAGAAGCGCAGTGGGCCAGCACCGTCCATGCGAGCTGCCTCGACCAGCTCGTCGGGCACGGTCAGGAAGAACTGGCGGAACAGGAAAGTCGCCGTCGCCGATGCGATCAGCGGAATCGAGAGGCCGGCATAGCTGTTCAGCATGCCCAGTTGGGCCACAACCTCGTAGGTCGGCACGATGCGCACCTCGACCGGCAGCATCAGGGTGATGAAGATGGTCCAGAAGCAAAGCATGCGCAGCGGAAAGCGGAAGTAGACGATGGCGAAGGCCGAAAGCAGCGAGATCGCGATCTTGCCGACCGCAATGGCCATGGCCATGACCAGCGAGTTCCACAACATCAGCGCGACAGGCGAGCCGGCCGCCTGGGCGACGCCGCGTGTCAGCGCCTCGCCGTAGTTGTCGAGCAGGTGAGGCCCCGGCACGAGAGGCAGCGGCGGCTGGATGATGTCACGCATCTCCGACGTCGAGGCGACAAAAGTGACGTAGATCGGAAAGACCAGCACCGCGATGCCCAACAGCACGATCGCGTGGGAAAGAAAGGTCAACCATCCGCGGTTTTCGACCATGCTTCTTCTTCCTAGTAGTGAACCTTCCGCTCGATGAAGCGGAATTGGATCACGGTAAGGCTGATGACGATGGCCATGAGGATCACGGATTGCGCCGCGGAGCTGCCGAGGTCTTGGCCGACAAAACCGTCTGCATAGACCTTGTAGACTAGAATCTCCGTCGCCTTGCCCGGTCCGCCCTTCGTAATGGTGTGGATAATGCCGAAGGTCTCAAAAAAGGCGTAGACGATGTTGACGACGATAAGAAAGAAGGTGGTCGGCGACAGCAACGGAAAGACGATGGTCCAGAAACGTCGAATCGGACCGGCACCATCGATTGCCGCTGCTTCGATAAGCGATTTGGGAATTGCCTGCAGCCCGGCCAGGAAGAAGAGAAAGTTATAGCTGATCTGCTTCCAGGCCGCGGCGATCACGACCAGGAACATTGCCTCGCCGCCGTTCAGCACATGGTTCCAGTTGTAGCCGATGGCCTTGAGGTAGTAGGCCACGAGCCCGATCGACGGATTGAAGAGAAACAGCCACAGCACGCCAGCAATGGCCGGTGCCACCGCGTAGGGCCAGATGAGCAACGTCTTGTAGCCTGTCGCGCCCTTGACGACGCGGTCGGCCATGACCGCCAGCAGCAAGGCGAGACTGAGCGAAAGCACCGTGACGGCGGCGCTGAAGTAGGCGGTGGTCCAGAAAGTCTCGAGATACAGCGGATCGGAGAACAGGTAGGCAAAATTTTCGAACCAGACGAATTCGGTCGTCAGGCCGAAGGGATTCTGGATCAGCAGGGATTGGTAGAGCGCCTGGGAGGCCGGCCAGAGGAAAAAGACGGCGGTGATGACGATCTGCGGCAGCACCAGCAGGTAGGGCAGGGGCGACGGCCTGAAGACGACTCGCTTTTCCATCCGCGATTATGGTTCCGCACAGAGCCCTGAAAGCAAGGGGAGGGGCGCCGTGACTCGCGGCCCGGCGCCCCCGAAGTTCTTGCGGACGACTACTGGTTGGCCCGCTCGAAACGGCGCAGCAGCACGTTGCCGCGCTCGACGGCGGAATCGAGGGCCGCCTGCGCGGTCTTGTCCCCGGCCCAGACCGCCTCCAGCTCTTCGTCGATGACGCCGCGGATCTGGTCGAAGTTGCCGAGCCGCAGGCCCTTGGAGTTCTCAGTCGGCGCCTGGCCGGTCATCTGGATCAGCGCCGTTTCGGTGCCCGGGTTCTCCTCGTAGAAGCCCCGCTGCTTGGTGAGGTCATAGGCGGCCTGGGTGATCGGCAGGTAGCCGGTCTGCTGGTGCCAGTCGGCCTGGACCTCGGGCTGCGAAAGGAAGGAGAAGAACTTGGC
>DAIQBR010000012.1:0-8465 GCA_036781105.1 Kiloniellaceae bacterium | reverse complement strand
GATGGTGTTCTGCGGCGCACCCTGGACATCCTCCCAGTAGGGCAGGTTGGAGACCCCGAAGTCGAAGGCGGCTTCCGCCTTGACGCCGGCATAACCGGCGGAAGATTCGCTGAACATAGCGCATTCGCCGCTGCGGAAGCGGGCCCCGCCCTCGTTGCGCCGGCCGGAGTAGACGAACTTGCCTTCCTGTGCCCAGTCGCCCAGCTGCTGTATGTGCTTGACCTGCACCGGGCCGTTGAAGGTCAGCTCTGTGTCGAGGCCTTCGAAGCCGTTGGCTTTTGTAGCGAAAGGCACGTTGTGCCAGGCACCGAGGTTTTCCAGATGGACCCAGGACTGCCAGGCTGTCGTGAAGGGACAGTCCGAGCCGGCGGCCTTCAAAGCGTCGAGCGCCTTGCCGAGTTCGCTCCAGGTCCTGGGCGGCGCGTTCGGGTCGAGCCCTGCCTTCTGGAAGGCGTCCTTGTTGTAATAGAGCACCGGCGTCGAGCTGTTGTAGGGCATCGACAGCATCTTGCCCTGCGGATCGGTGTAGTACCCGGTCACCGTCGGCAGGTAGACCTCGGGGTCGAAGGTTTCGCCGCCGGCTTGCATCACCTCGTAGACCGGGTTGATGGCGCCCTTGGCAGCCATCATCGTTGCCGTGCCGACCTCGAAGACCTGCAGGATATGCGGCTGCTGGCCGGCGCGGAATGCGGCGATGCCGGCATTCAGGGTCTCCGAGTAGTTGCCCTTGTAGGCCGCGACCACCTTGTAGTCGTTCTGCGAGGCGTTGAAGTCTTCCACCTGCTTGGCGAGAATCTCGCCAAGGCGCCCGGTAAAGGCGTGCCACCACTGAATTTCGGTTGCCGCGGACGCCGGCTGGACGAGGCTGCTGGCGACTGCGGCCGCAACAGCTAAGGTGAAGAACTTGCGGTTCAGGCGCATAAGACTTTCTCCCTGTTCGTGCGACTCGGTCGATCATTGCGTGGACCGGCAGGGCGCCAAACTAGCCACCCGCCGCGATTGTCTTTTGACCGATTTGTTACAAGTATATGATGGAACGGACGTTCGTATAATAACAAATTAGGGAACAGACGTTCCCTCGGAGCCCCCTCCCGCTGCGCAAGCTTCGGATAGAAGGCGAAGCGGAACTCCCCTACCAAGGTCATCGTGAGACGCTATTGTGGGTAGAGGAGAGGACGCGATGGATATGCAGCGAGCGCAGCGTGCAGCGGTGAGCCAGGCCAACGCGACACCGCGGCAGGTGGCGCTGGTCCGCCGGGCCTGCGATCTGATCGACGCGCAGGACGGCGAGCGCCTGACCCTGGCCGAGATCGCCAAGGCCCTGGAGGCCAGCCCCTGGCACCTGCAGCGCCTCTTCAAGCGCGTCATGGGCGTCAGCCCGCGCGACTACCACGACGCGCGCCGCAACGCCGCCTTCCGCGCCCAGCTGAAGAACGGCGAATCCATCGCCCAGGCCACCTACGGGGCCGGTTACGGCTCTTCCAGCCGGGTCTACGAGCGCGCCGAGCGCATGCTGGGCATGACCCCGGCGTCCTATGCCAAGGGCGGCAAGGGCGCGGTGATCTGCTACGACATCGTCGATTCGCCGCTCGGCCGCCTGCTGGTCGCCGCCACCGCCAAGGGACTCTGCTTCCTCAGCCTGGGCCACGACGACGGCAAGCTGATCGAGGAACTGGAGCACGAGTTTCCCCAGGCCGAGAGCATCACCCGCGACCGCCACTCCATCGCCCACTCGGTGTCGGTGGTGATCGACTTCCTGGAGGGCAAGATCCCGCACGCCGAGCTGCCCCTCGACGTCCGCGCCACCGCCTTCCAGCGCCGGGTGTGGAACGAGTTGATCGCCATCCCTTGCGGCGAGACCAGGAGCTACTCGGAGATCGCCGAGATGCTGGGCGTGCCGCGCGGCCAGCGTGCCGTCGGCCGCGCCTGCGCCACCAATCCGGTCTCCCTGGTGATTCCCTGCCATCGCGCGCTGCGCGAGGACGGCGACCTCGGCGGCTACCGCTGGGGCCTGGAGTTCAAGGCCGCGCTGCTGGAGGGCGAGGCGGAGCACCCGGAATAGCGCTGCTAGAGGTAGCGGCCGCGCTCGAGGATCTCCAAGGTGTATTCCCGGTAGGTCATGCCGAGGGCCTGGGCCCGCTTGAGGCGCCGCCGCACCACTTCGAGGGGCGGCGTCTTCCAGGCCTCTGCATGAGCGATCCGCCAGGCGGCAAGGTGCCAGCTGGACACGACCAGCGGCGGTCCCTGGTTGTGGCCCAGACCCGCCCGCGGCGGCGGTGCCGGGTTTTCTCGCGTGAGGCCGTCTAAGCGCATAACGTCCTGACTTCGCGGGCACAATCCGAACGATCGCGGCAGGCTAGCACGCCCGCGGCCGAGCCCGCCAGCGCGCTTTCGCAGCGCAGCATGGCCGCCCTTGCCCGCCCCCTTGCCCGCGGTGGAGTCGCCGGGATATAGAGAATCCATGCCCTTGAGATTGGATGCGCCGCGCTGCCTGCGGCTGGACAGCCGGGAAGTGCCGCTGGAACTCAGCCGCCATCCGCGTGCCCGGCGCATCACCCTGCGCCTCAACCCCGCCGGCGACGGCGTGCGCATGGTGCTGCCGCGGCGCACGCCCATTGCCGAGGCCCTGAACTTCGCCGAGCAGAACCGCGGCTGGATCCTGCAGCACCTGGAAAAGGTGCCGGCGCGCATCCCCTTTGCCGCCGGCGCCGTCATTCCGATCCTCGGGCGCGACCACACCATCCGGCACGACCCGGCCGCGCGCAGCGGCGTCACGCGGGACGACGGCGTGATCCGCGTCTCCGGCCTGGCCGAGCACCTGCCGCGCCGGGTCGGCGACTTCCTGAAGCGCGAGGCACGCGCGGAGATCGGCGCCAGCGCCCGGGAAAAGGCCGCCCGGATCGAGCGCAGGATCGGACGCCTGAGCATCCGCGACACGCGCAGCCGCTGGGGATCGTGCAATTCGGACGGCGATCTGAACTTCTCCTGGCGGCTGGTGCTGGCCCCGGAGCACGTCCTCGACTACGTCGTCGCCCACGAGGTGGCGCATATGGTGCATCTCAACCATTCCCGGCGCTTCTGGAAGCTGGCCGGCGACCTCAGCCTGGACATGGCAGGGGCCAAGGCCTGGCTGGCGCGCCACGGCGCCCAACTCTGGGCCTACGGCTGAGAGCTTTACGTGCCCGACGGCTTCTTGTGCCGCGAGGCGACCCAGACGTAGCCGTCGGGACCCGCGATATAGGTTTCGCGCAGGCCGTGCGGCTTGTCGCCGGGCGCCTGCAGGACGTGGAATCCCCGCGCCTCGGCGCGGGCCGCCGCCGCATCCGGATCGACTCCGTAGAGCCTCAGTTCCAAGCCCGCGCCACGGACAACGCCGTCACCGGTCAGCGCCAGCAGAGGGTTGCTGTGATAGCTGGCATCGGAGTGCAGCATCCACTGGTGGCCCTGGTAGCGACAGACCGCGAAATCCCGCTCGGCGTGGACCGTCTCCACCGCCAGCACCTCGGTCAGGAAGGCGAGGCTGGCGGCCACGTCGCTGACCAGGATGTTCACGCCGAAGCCGGTCAGCGAACGCCCATAGCTGTCGGCATCGGGAAAAGCGGGCTTGGCGCAGTCGTCCATGGCGGCGATCCTCAATGTTGGGTTGCAGTGCGAACCCTTCGGCGACTATAAGCGGGAACGGGCCTCGCCCGTAAACGTCCACTTCCCGCGAACCTTCCGGGACCAGTGTTCCTGCCGCCGGGACCGGCGGTCCGGCATTTGCGCCGGCTTGCCTGGAGCCTTCATGGCGCGTCCCGAGAGCCTGATCGTTGCCGTCCTGCTGACCGCCATGGTCGCCCTGGGCCCGATCTCCACCGATCTCTATCTGCCCTCGCTGCCGGCGATCGGCGCCGACTTCGCAGTCGACAACGCCGCGGTCCAGCTTACTCTCTCGGTCTTTCTCGCCGGCTTCGCCGTCAGCCAGCTTGTCTACGGCCCCCTCTCGGACCGCTTCGGGCGCCGGCCGATGATCCTCGGCGGCCTGGTCGTCTACCTGCTGGCCAGTCTCGCCTGCGCCTACGCCCCCAACATCGAGGCGCTGATCGCCGCCCGTTTCCTCCAGGCGGTCGGCGCCTGCGTCGGACCCGTGCTGGGCCGCGCGGCGGTGCGCGACATCTACGGGCGTGAGCGCGCCGCCAGCATGCTGTCCTACATGGGTATGGTGATGGCCCTGGCCCCTGCCTTCGGGCCGATCCTCGGCGGTTTTGTCGAGGTCCTCTTCGGCTGGCGCGCCAACTTTTTCGTGCTGGCGTCCTTCTGCCTGATCATCCTCGCCGCCACCCTGGTCACCCTGCCGGAGACCAACAGGTGGAAGAGCCGCGATGCGACGCGGCCGGGCCGGCTGGTCGCCACCTACCTCGGCCTGCTGCGCCACCGCAGCTACATCGGCTACGTGGTGATCGTCGCCTGCACCTATTCCGGCATTTTCTCCTTCATCTCAGGCTCGTCCTTCGTGCTGATCGGCCTGCTCGGCCTGAGCCCGGATGTTTACGGCTTCTGCTTCGCCGCCATCGTCGTCGGCTACATGATCGGCGCCTACCTCTCCGGACGCTTCACCATCCGGCTGAGCCTGGAGCGCATGGTGCAGTTCGGCACCGCGGTGCAGGTCGCCGGCGGCCTGCTCGGCGTCGCCCTCTACGCCGCCGGCATCGTCTCCGTGACCGCGGTTGTCGGACCGGTGGTGATCTTCATGATCGGCACGGGACTCGTGCTGCCCAATGCCCAGGCCGGCGCCATCGGCCCCTTCCCGCGGGTCGCGGGCTCGGCCTCCGCACTGCTCGGCTTCTTCCAGATGGGTCTGGCGGCGGTGATCGGCATCGTGGTCGGCCACGGCAGCGGCCAGTCGGCCCTGGCGATGATGCTGGCGATCTGCCTCGTCGCCCTGGGCGCCGCGCTCAGCTACTGGATCGTGGTGCGACCGGCGCCGCTGCCCGCGGAAGCGGACTGACACCCGGCCGGGCCTTCAGTCGCGCTGGTCTTCACGCTCCCAGAAGGGCTTGTCCTCTTTCTTCTTCTGCGGTGCCGGGCAGGCCTTCTCGGCCGGCTTTTCGGCAACCGCCGACTGGTCGGAGGTAAGCCCTTTCAGGATCCGGCCGATAAAGCCGCCGATGCTGTCGTCCTGCGCGGTCTGGGCGACCAGGGCGCCACCGCCCGGCAGCGGGCGCTGCGGCAGGCCGTCGAGGCCGCGTTGCATGAAGCGGCCCCACAGCCGCGCCGGCAGGGTGCCGCCGCTCACCTTGTTCATCGGCGTCGCGTCGTCGTTGCCGAACCACACGCCGGTGACCAGCTCCGCCGTGAAGCCGACGAACCAGGCGTCGCGGAAGTCCTGGCTGGTGCCGGTCTTGCCGGCGGCGGCGCGGCCGGGCTGTGCCGCCTTGCCGGTGCCCCAGACGACGGTGGCCGACATCATGTTGGTCATCTGCGCCAGGTGCTGCGCGGAAACGGCGTTGTCGCCGGGCCGGCGGTCGCGCTGATACAGCAGCTGGCCGGCAGCGTCGCGGATTTCGACGATGCCGTAGGGCGTCACGCGGCGCCCCTGGTTGGCGAAGACCGCATAGGCGCCGGTCAGCTCCAGCAGCGTCACCTCGGAGGCCCCCAGCGCAATACCGCCGGTCGGCCGCAGCTCGCTTTCGATGCCGAGCCGCTGAGCGGTGGCCGCCACGGTCTTGGGGCCGACCTTCTGGGTCAGCCGCACGGCCACCGAGTTCATCGAGCGGGCAAAGGACTCCCGCAGCGTCACCTCACCGTAGTAGCGGCCGTTGTAGTTGTCGGGGGTCCAGTTGGAAACGCGCACCGGCGCGTCGCGCACGATGCTGTCCGGCGTCATGCCCGCCTCCAGCGCCGAGAGGTAGACGAAGGCCTTGAAGGCCGAGCCCGGCTGGCGCAATGCCTGGGTCACGCGATTGAACTGGCTTTCACCGTAGTCACGGCCCCCGACCAGGGCGCGCACCGCGCCGTCCGGTGCGAGGCTGACCAGCGCCGCCTGCTTCACCTTGCGCTCGGCACCGTCGCTCATCAGGGCGGTCACCAGTTCCTCCTTGGCGATCCGCTGCAAGCTTGGGTCGATGGTGGTGACGACACGGATATCGGTATCGATGCCACCGAGATAGTCGCGCACCTGGGCCAGGATCCAGTCGGCGAAGTAAGGCGCGACGTCCTCGCGCGTCACCCGCGTGGCCGACTTTTCCTGCAATGCCTGGGCGGCCTGCGCCTCGCTGATAAAGCCGGCGTCCACCATGGTCTGCAGCACCAGGGTGGCGCGCTGGTCGGCGCCGGCCGGATCGCGCGTCGGATTGAGCCGCGAGGGTGCCTTCAGGAGGCCCGCCAGCAGGGCCGCCTCGTAGAGGGTCACCCGTGTCGCGGGCTTGCCGAAATAGTGCCGCGCCGCGGCGTCGACGCCGTAAGTGCCGGCGCCCAGATAGACCCGGTTCAGATAGATCGTGAGGATCTGATCCTTGGTGAAGCGGTGCTCGAGCCAGAAGGCCAGCATGAGTTCCTGAATCTTGCGCTTCAGGGTGCGGTCGGAGGTCAGGAAAAGATTTTTTGCGAGCTGCTGCGTGAGGGTCGAACCGCCCTGTGAGATGCGGCCCTCGCGCAGGTTCACGTAGAAGGCGCGCAGCAGGCCCCGGTAGTCGATGCCGCCGTGGCCGTAGTAGCGCCGGTCTTCCACCGCAATCACCGCACGGGGCAGGTGCGGCGGCAACTGGTGCAGGCTGTAGGTCGCCCCGAAGCGGTCGCCGAAGGAGGCCAGGCGCGTACCATCGGCCGCCAGCAGGGTGACGTTGGGCCGCCGCGTCATCTTCTCGATTTCGCCGACTTCCGGCAGGTCGTAGGCGTACCAGGCCAACACGCCGGCGACCACCACACCACACCAGATAACCGCGACCAGAGACCAGGTCGCAACACGGCGCAGCAGGCCGGCCGCGCGCAGCGCCTCGCCCTTGCGCGGCAGGCGCAGCTTGCGGCTCTTACCGCCGCGCTTGCCTGCCTTGCCGGATCCGGTGGTCTTGCGGCCCCTCGAGCCGTTTCGACTCTTTCCCGCCATGGTCCTATTGATAAAGAAATCCGCGGCGCTTCACCACAGCTCTGCTCCGCCTCATTGGTGGCAATCTTGGGGCGCCAGGCGCCCCGGTGAGGTCAATCCGACGCTAAACGTCGAGATTCGCCACCTCCAACGCATGCTGCTGTATGAAATCGCGCCGCGGCTCAACCACGTCGCCCATCAAGGTGGAGAACACGTCCTCCGCCTCGTCGGCATGCGCCACCCTCACCTGCAGCAGGGCGCGGACGTTGGGATCCAGCGTGGTTTCCCACAGCTGTTCCGGGTTCATCTCGCCGAGGCCCTTGTAGCGCGCCACGCTGACGCCCTTGCGGCCGAGCTCGAAGATCGCCGTCACCAGGCTGATCGGGCCGGTGATGGGGTAGGTCTTGTCCTTGGCGACCAGCTCACCGTGGTGGGCATAGGCCGACTGCAGTTCGGAGGCCATCTCGTCGAGGCGGCGCGCCTCGCTGCTGCGGATCAGCGGCGCGTCGATCACGCGCTGTTCGGTCACCCCGCGCCGGGTGCGGGTGAAGCTGAGGCCGCCGTCGGCCAGGGCGCTGCCCTGCCAGCCCTTTTCGTGCTCCGGCGCCAGGGCATCCAGCCGCGTCGCGATGTACTGCGCTGCCTCTGAGGCCCGGGTCTCGTCGCCGAGTATGTCCGGGGTGAGCGCGCCGGCGATGGCGCTCTGCTCCACCACGTCGGCATTGCCGACCTTGCGGATCAGCGGCTCCATGAAGTGGCGCGCGCGCAGGGCGCGTTCGATCCGGTGGCGCAGGTCCTCGCCGGCGATCTGTCCTTCGTCGGGATGGTTCAGCACCGCGTCGCGCAACCCGGTATCGATGAGATAGTTCTCCATCTCCTGGTCACCCTTCAGGTAACGCAGCGATTCGCCACGCTTGGCGCGGTACAGCGGCGGCTGCGCGATGAAGAGATGGCCGCGTTCAATCAGCTCCGGCATCTGCCGGAAGAAGAAGGTGAGCAGGAGCGTGCGGATGTGGCTGCCGTCGACATCGGCGTCGGTCATGATGATGATCTTGTGGTAGCGCAGCTTCTCGATGTTGAACTCGTCGCGTCCGATGCCGGTGCCGAGTGCCGTGATCAGCGTGCCGATTTCCTGCGACGACAGCATCTTGTCGAAGCGCGCACGCTCGACGTTCAGGATCTTGCCGCGCAGCGGCAGGATCGCCTGGTTCTTGCGGTCGCGGCCCTGCTTTGCCGAACCGCCGGCCGAGTCGCCCTCGACGATGAAGAGTTCGGATTTCGCCGGATCGCGCTCCTGGCAGTCAGCCAGCTTGCCGGGCAGCGAGGAGATATCCAGCGCGCCCTTGCGCCGCCTCAGCTCGCGCGCTTTGCGCGCCGCCTCGCGCGCCGCCGCCGCCTCGAC
>DAIQBR010000011.1:14289-25277 GCA_036781105.1 Kiloniellaceae bacterium | reverse complement strand
CGGGTGGACGACGCCTTCGCGCGCTTCGAGCAGGTTGAGAAAAAGCTCGACGCCGCCGAGGGTGAAGTCGAGGCTTTCGACCTCGGGCGCGGCAAGTCGCTCGCCGAGGAGATCTCGGAACTCGCCACGGAGTCGGCGATCGAGGACGAACTGGCCGCCTTGAAGGCGCGCCTCCAAAAGGCCAGGTCCGGCCCCTCGGCGGCGCCGAAGTCCGAAGGCGGCAACTGACGCACCTTAGAAACTCCATAGAGGCTGACCCGAGATGGACTTCGAAGTACTGGGCATCATCTTCCTCGCCGTGGTGGCGCCGGTCTGGATCATCGCCCACTACACCACGCGCTGGAAGGCGACCAAGGCGCTGAGCAGCGACGAGGAGCAGATGCTGGAGGAGCTCTGGAAGAGCTCGGAGCGCATGGAGCAGCGCATCAACGCGCTGGAACGCATCCTCGACGCCGAGGTGACGGACTGGAGGAAACAGCTGTGATGTGCCCGCATCGCCACTCTGCCCATCACGGCCCCCACAGCGACGCCGGCGGCGGCGCTCCCGGTGCCGGTCCAAGGGCGCCGCGTCCCAGCGGCCTCTACCGCAACACCGAGCGGGGCAAGCTGTTCGGCGTCTGCGCCGGGCTCGCCGACTACTTCGGCATCAGCCCCTTCGTGGTGCGCATTGCCGTGGTGGTTGCGTTCTTCATGTTCCCGCCGCCGACCCTGATCTGCTACCTGCTGGCTGCGCTGCTGCTCAGCCGCGCGCCGGCCCGGCTTTACGAGTCCGATGCGGAAAAGGAGTTCTGGCGCCAGGTGAGGGTGAAGCCGAGCGAGAGCCTGTCGCGGCTGCGCCACCGCTATCGCGAACAGGAACAGCGCCTGCGCAACATGGAAGCCTTTGTGACCTCCTCGGAGGCCAAGCTGCACCGCGCCTTCCGCGACCTGGAAAGCTGACGCCCGTTTAACTTGTTGAATTAGCTAATTTTGCTGCGCAGCATGGAATTCTATGCTGCGCAGCATTTCATCTGCCTCAGGCGCAGCAGGCCGTGCCGGTTTGGCTGTTCTCGGCGACCGCCTCGGCCTCGGCCGTGCCGCAGCGCACATCGTCGCAGCAGGCGGAAGCATCCTCGCCCTTTGCATCTTCGCCGTAGTCCGTGATCTCGCCGTGCGAATGGAAGGTCTCCCAGGCGATCCCCTGGGGATCGTTCACCCAGGCCTTGTCGGAACGGGCGTAGCAGCAGGCCGCGTCCTGCTGTTCCAGCAGGCTGGCGCCGGAGGCGGCCAGCCGCGCCGCGACCTCCTGCAACTCCTCAGGCGTCTCCACCTCGATGCCCAGGTGGTCGACCCCGGCAACGCGGGCCCGCTTGGAGATGGCGAAATTCACCCGGGGGTCGTCCAGCGACCACTTGGCGTAGTCGCCCTTCCGCACGATGGGCTCGCTGCCGAAGAGGGTGGAGTAGAACCCGACCGAGGTGGTCAGGTCGTCAACGCTGATGTGGACGTGCAGGCGCTTCATGGCGAACTCTCCTTCAGGGCTTCGTCGGCGGGGATGGTGCCGCAGGCCCCGCCACAGCAATTTTCGGTCAGGTAACCGACCAGCCCGCGCATGGCGGCAAAGTCGGCGGCATAGATGAGCGAGCGGCCGCGGCGGCGGCAGGTAATGAGCCCGGCGCGCCGCAGTTCCTTCAGGTGAAAGGAAAGCGTGGCCGCAGGCAGGCCGAGACGGCTGGCGATCTCGCCGGCGGCGTGGCCGGCCGGTCCGGCCTCGACGAGCAGCCGGAATATGTCCAGGCGGGTTTCCTGGGCCAGCGCAGCGAGGCCGGCAACGGCAGTTCTCTTTTCCATATTTCCAATATATTGGAAATATAAGCCCCGGTCAAGGACGGGGAAGGCGCGGCCCTATGGGGGTCACCGGTCCCTTGCGCTGCGCGCCAGGGAATAGACCAGGATCTGACTGACGTTCTCGCCGTCCTCGGAGAATGGCAGGATGATGGCGTATTCGGAGCGCCAGCGGCCCTCCGGCGAGACAAACTCCGAGACCTCGTAGAGATGGCGCCGGGTGGTGCGGATCGTCTCGTAGCAATCCAGCGCCGCGTCCAGGCTGGACCAGAAGAAGCCTTCCCGCACCAGCTTGCCGGTCGGATCGTGTCCGCGCAGGCGTACCTCGTCGGTGCCGACCACCCGGTAGCGATAGATCCCCAGGCCTTCGTCGTCGATCCCCTCGACATCGACCAGCAGGATGCCGGAGAGATGGCGGGGCACCGCTTCCGGCTGGAAATCGGCGCGTGTCGGCATGGCGCGGCCGCGCCGCAGGCTGTCCCAGTAGTGGAACAGCTCGGCAATCCGCGCCGGGCAGCCGTCGAGGAATTCCCGGGTGTCGCAACGGGTGATTGCCGACGGCGGCTGGCGCTGAAAATCATCCTCCACAGCCATCGTTCATTCTTCCTCGTCGCGCAGCAGGCGGGCGGCGGCATCCACCCCGGGCCGGCAGCACCAGCGCTGGAAATAGTCAAAGTGGTTAATCATGGATTAACTAGTACATTGGTATTTCAGATAGGTGAAGAGGGGGGAAGCGGGCCCTTCCCCGGGATCTCGGCAGTCAGTTCCGGAGTTCAACCCTGGAGTTTTCAGTCCCCGCAGCGATTCTCGGTGCGCTGATCGGTGCCTCGGTGCTGTTCGCGGCGCTGGCCTATTTGCGCGCGATGCCGGGCGCCCCGGCCGGCGTCGGCTATTGGGCCGCCGGCTACGGGTTGTGGGTGATCCGCCTCGGCTGCTACCTGATGGCCGGGCACCTGGAACCTCAGTTCATCACTTTCCTGGCGGAAAGCCTGCAGGCCACCGCTTCCCTGCTCCTGCTGATGGGAACTCTGCGCTTCCTCGGCCGCCCCGTTCAGGCGCTCTATCTGGCGCATGGCATCGGCCTTGTCACGGCGTGGTCGGCGCTCACCACTTTCATCGTCGACGACTTTCAGCTGCGCTCGATCCCGCTCTATGCCGTCTCCGGCGGCGCCTTGATCTTCGCCGGTGGCCTCATCTTGCGCGCGCGCCGGGAGATCGAGGTCGCCTCCGGCCAACTCGTGGGCGTCGCCTTGCTGCTATGGGGCCTGCACAAGCTCGACTATCCCTGGCTTAGGCCCGTCGAGTGGTTTGCCCCCTTCGGCTTCCTGCTCTCCGAGTTTCTCGCCATGGCGGCCGCCGTCGGCCTGCTTCTGATCACCGCCGGACGGCTACGAAACATCGCCGACCGGGCCGAGCGCAGGCACGAGGAAAGCCGAGAGCATCTCGCGACCCTCAACCAACTGCTGCAGACCTCTCTCGACAGCAAGCCGCTCGACGAACAGCTTGCGCAAGCCCTGAACACCATCATCGCGGCTCCCTGGCTGCCGGTGCAGCCGCGCGGCGGGATCTTCCTCGTGGAAGACGGCCGCCTGCAGCTCATGGCGGACCACAACCTCGACCCGGTGGTCGCGCAGAATTGCTCGCAGTCCGACTTCGGCCGCTGTCTCTGTGGTCGGGCCGCGGCCGGCACGCAAGTCGTCCACGCGGCGCAAGTGGATGCGGAACACGACGCTTCCTACACCGAGATCGGCCCCCATGGGCACTACTGCGTGCCTATCCTCTCGGGCGGAGCCATGCTGGGCGTCTTGCTGCTCTACCTGCCGGAGGGCAACGCCGCCGACGCTGGCGAAGCCTCCCATCTGCGCGTCGTCGCCGATGTGCTTGCCGGAATGATAGTGCGCAAGCGCGCCGAGGCCGAAGTCGTCCAGAGCCGCCGGCGCTTGGAAGAAGCCCAACGCATCGCCAGGATCGGAAGCTGGGAGCTGGTTCTCAGCAGCAACACCGCCATCTGGTCGGAAGAGCAGTACCGCATCCTCGGCTATGAGCCGGAGGCCGTCGAGCCCTCTGTCGAGGCTTTCCTGGACCATGTGCATCCGGAGGATCGCAATAGGGTGATCGACGCCCGCGCCGACACCGCCGGGCCCGACCATATGGCGCTCGACTACCGGGTCATGCATCCCGACGGGACGCTTCTCCATGTCAGTGAAGTGACCGAGGTGATCCGCGATGAAGCGGGACGCGCGGTGCGCATGATCGGCACCACGCAGGACGTGACCGAGGACAAAGCTGCGGAGCAGGCGCTGCTGCAGGCCAAGCAGGCTGCCGAAACGGCAAATCGGGCCAAATCGAGCTTCCTGGCCACCATGAGTCACGAATTGCGTACGCCGCTGAACGCCGTGATCGGCTTCGCGCAACTGCTCCAGCAGGAACGCTTCGGGCCGGCCGGCTACGACAAGTACAAAGAGTACATTACCTACATCCGCGAAAGCGGTGAGCATCTGCTGGCCATGATCAACGATATTCTCGACCTGTCCCGCGTCGAATCCGGGCAAAGTGCGTTGAACGAGAGCGAGATCGACCTTGCGGACCTGGTAAAGCGCACCACGGCGCTGATGGAGGCCAAGGTTCGCGACGCCGGCTTGCACCTGGAACTGCGCCTGCCGGAGAGCCTGCCGATGCTGTTTGGCGACGAGCGCGCCATCAAACAGATCCTTCTCAATCTGGTCGCCAATGCATTGAAATTCACGACGCCCGGCGGCCGGGTGGTCGTGGAGCTCGCCCGCTCGGGAGATGCCCTGGAACTGTCGGTCGCCGACACCGGCATCGGCATCGCGGTGGCCGATCAGAAGCGCGTCTTCGAGCCCTTCGTCCAGGTCGAAAGCGAGCTCAACCGCCGCTTCGAAGGCACGGGACTCGGACTGCCGCTGGTGCGCTCCCTGGCGGAACAGCACGGCGGGCGTATCGTCCTGGAGAGCGCCCCCGGGGAGGGCACCCGCGTTGCCGTGCGCTTTCCTGGCAGCCGTCTTGTTTATCCCCAGGCGGGCCTCGGGCAAAGCGGCCGCCGCGCCGTGTGAGCCCCGTCCCCGCCGGGGCCGCGGCGCCGGACCCCGCAGCCGGCCCGGTGCCTTCGCCACCGCGTTGTTTCGCGAAATTGCCGCAAAAAGGCCACACTCGCTTTCCAGGGTGGCGCGGCCTGCTTGCTCCCGCCCGGATCGTCTGCTTTGGTGGCGCCGCCCCCGAACCGGGAGGATGGGGCCCGGGGCCATCCAGCCGGCTCGGGGAGCGGCACGCAATGAGCGCATTCGCCGCCGAAATCTGGTGTAATGTGGGGGGGTAGCACAGTCGACGGTCATGCAAGACACCATCGCCCTGGTCGATGACGACCGCAATATTCTGACCTCCGTCTCCATCGCGCTGGAGGCCGAGGGCTTCAAGGTGCGCACCTACAACGACGGCGCCGAGGCGCTGCGCGGCATTTCCGCCAATCCGGTCGACCTCGCCGTTCTGGATATCAAGATGCCGCGCATGGACGGCATGGAACTGCTCGGGCACCTGCGCAAGTCCTCGAACCTGCCGGTCATCTTCCTGACCTCCAAGGATGACGAGATTGACGAGGTACTCGGCCTGCGCATGGGGGCCGACGACTACATCACCAAGCCGTTTTCGCAACGCCTGCTGATCGAGCGCATCCGTGCGCTGCTGCGGCGCGAGAAAGGGGGGGAGGAAGGCCCAGCCGGCGGCGAAGCGGCCGAGGCGCCGCTGGTGCGTGGCGAGCTGACGCTCGATCCTGCGCGCCATCTGTGCAGCTGGCGCGGCGAGCGCATCAACCTGACGGTCACCGAGTTTCTTATCCTCAAGGCATTGGCGCAGCGCCCGGGTCATGTAAAGAACCGCGACCAGTTGATGGACGCCGCCTACGGCGAGTCGGTCTACGTCGACGACCGGACCATCGACAGCCACATCAAACGGCTGCGCAAGAAATTCCGCGATATTGACGATTCCTTCCAACAGATCGAGACGCTCTATGGCGTCGGATATCGCTACCGGGAGGCGTAGCTCCGGCGGATCGGCGCGACGCGGCGCCGAAGGCATCGAGGGGCAGGGCAGAACCATGTTGCGGCGACAGAATGGCGACAGCGGCGGCCAGGCGGCGAAGCGGCCGGCAGCAGCCTCGGCTGGCCGCAGATCTGGCCGTGAAGACGAAAGCGCACCGCGGACGTCACGCCGCCGGCCGCGCGGCTGGCGTTCGCCGCTGACGCGCCGCATCCTTACCATCAATGTCCTGGTCCTGCTGATCCCGGTACTCGGGCTTATGCATCTCGACCAGTACCGTGACAGCCTCATTGCCGCGGAGATCGATTCGCTGCGCATTCAGGCGCGCGCTTTCTCGCTGTCGCTCGGCAGCACTGCAGTGGTCGCAACCCAGGTCGGCGACGAACGCCTGCTGCCCGAGGTGACGCGCAACCTGATGCGTGTGCTGCTGGTCGATACCGGCGTGCGCGCGCGCATCTTCGCGCGCTCTGGCGAGATTCTTGCGGACAGTTTCGTTCTCGGCGGGCCGGGCGGTCAGGTCCAGGTGAAATCGCTGCCGCCGGAGCCCGAAGGCGGCCTCGGCCTGCTGCGCCGCCTGCTGAACCTTGTGACGCAATGGCTGCCCGGCAAGGACAACTTCCCGATCTATCGCGAGCCGCGGGTGCAGAAGGCGAGCGACTATGAGGAGGTGCAAGGCGCGCTTGCCGGGCAGAGCCCCGGGATGGTGCGTACCGACCGCCAGGGCCGCCTGGTGCTCTCCGTTGCCGTGCCGGTTCAGCGCTACCGCCAGGTACTCGGCGCGCTGATGCTGTCGAAAGACGGCGCCGTGGTCGACGCGGCGGTCGATGACCGGCGCCGCGACATTCTCATCGTCTGCGGCGTGGCCTTTGCCGTGACGGTGCTGCTGTCGTTCTACCTCGCCAGCACCATCGCGCGGCCGATCCGCCGCCTCGCCCAGGCCGCCGACCAGGTACGCTCGGCCAAGGGCCGCCAGTTCGAGATTCCCGATTTTACCCGCCGCGGCGACGAGATCGGCGATCTTTCGGATGCGCTGCGGACCATGACCGACGCGCTCTGGGCACGACTGGACGCGATCGAGGCCTTTGCCGCCGATGTGGCGCACGAGATCAAGAACCCCCTGACGTCGCTGCGCAGTGCGGTGGAGACGGTGGCGCGGGTGGAAGACCCGGAACAGCAGAAGCGTCTGATGTCGATCATCCTCGACGACGTGCAGCGGCTCGACCGTCTGATCAGCGACATCTCCGACGCCTCGCGCCTCGACGCCGAGTTGTCGCGAGCAGAGATCGATCCTGTCGACATTGGTGAACTGCTGCGCGCCCTGGTCGCGGTGCAGGAAGCCGGCGAGCGCGCCGATGCGCCGCGCTTTCGCCTCGATGTGCTCGATCACCAGGACCTGTCGGTCCCCGGCATCGAGGGCCGCCTCGGACAGGTCTTTCGCAACCTCATCAGCAACGCCGTCACCTTCTCACCGCCGGGCGGCACCGTGCGTCTCTCGGCGCAGCGCCAGGGCGACGACGTCGTGATCGCGATTTCCGACGAGGGCCCGGGCATTCCCGAGGGCAAGCTGGACGCAGTGTTCCAGCGCTTCTACACGGAGCGCCCGGCCGGTGAAAAGTTCGGCACCCACTCGGGCCTCGGACTCAGCATCTCGAAGCAGATCGTCGACGCCCATGGCGGCAGCATCCGCGCCGAGAATCGCCATGACGAGAACGGCCAGATCTGCGGCGCCTGTTTCATCGTGCGCCTGCCTGCCGAGAGCGAGTAGCGGCGGCGCATGATGTCCTCCCAGAATCCGCCATCCGGCCGGCTGGTCCATGCCACGGCGGTGAGCGTCGCGCTGCCGGGACTTGGCAACTGGGCCCTGTTGCTGCGCGGACCCTCGGGGTCCGGAAAGTCGGACCTGGCGCTGCGACTCCTCGATCGCGGCGCCACCCTGGTGAGCGACGACCAGGTTGTGCTGCGACAGGTCGGCGCACGTCTGCAGGCGTCTCCCCCGGCTGCCATCGCCGGCAAGCTGGAGGTTCGCGGGCTCGGCATCGTCGAACTACCTCATCGCAGCGGCGTGCCTGTCGCTCTCATCGCCGATTTGCGTCCGACGGCGGAGATCGAGCGCCTGCCGGAGCCGGAGGAGGAGAGTCTGGACGGTGTCGCCTTGCGCCGCATCGACATCGACCCGCAACAGCTCTCGGCCCCGGAAAAGCTGCGCCTTGCCTTGCATGCGGCGGCGACGCTTATAATGCGCGCCGATCCGACAGGCAGCACCGCAGAGGCAGGCGAAAGCATGGGCGAGGAGACGCTGGCAGAAGACGAGCCCGCCGCGGCGGAGTCCGCAGCGACGCGCCTGGTGGTGGTCACCGGCATGTCCGGCGCCGGCCGCTCGAGCGCGCAGCGCGTGCTCGAGGATGAAGGCTATGAGGCCATCGACAATCTGCCGTTGCGCCTGCTGTCTGCGGTGGTGAACGAGGTCGGCCTGCAGCGGCCCATCGCGGTCGGGGTGGACATTCGCACCCGGGACTTCGCCGTCGGCCCGGTGCTGGAACAGCTCGACCGCATCGCCGCCTCTCCGCGTTTCGCCATCACCCTGCTGTTCGTCGACTGCGATGACGAGGTGCTGGGCCGCCGCTTCACGGAAACGCGGCGCCGGCATCCGCTGGCACAGGGGCGTCCCGTGGCCGACGGCATCGCGGTGGAGCGCCGCCTCGTGGCGCCGCTGCGGGCGCGCGCCGATCTGGTCATCGACTCCTCGCACCTGACGCCGGCCGACCTGCGCCAACAGTTGCTCGGCCGTCTCGGCCTGCAAGGCACGCAGGGCATGTCGATTTTCGTTACCTCCTTCTCGTTCCGCCAGGGCCTGCCGCGCGAGGCGGATCTCGTCTTCGACGTGCGGTTCCTGACCAATCCGCACTATGACCCGGCGCTCAGGCCGTTCAGCGGCCAGGATGCGGCGGTGGCCGACTACGTCGCCGGCGATCCCGGTTTCGCGCCCTTCTTCGGCCAGATGACTGCCATGCTGGAGGGCCTGCTGCCGCGCTACGAGCGCGAGGGCAAGAGCTACCTGACCATCGCCTTGGGGTGCACCGGGGGTCGCCACCGCTCTGTCTTTGTGGCCGAACGCCTGGCGACCTGGTTGCGCGATGGGGGGCGCGCGGTACATCTCGCGCACCGGGATATCGCGCGCGATCCGGCGCGTGCCGCGGGCACGGAGTGAGCCGAGGAGCAATTTGGGCGCCATCGGCCGGGCCCAGCCGCGAGTTGACCCAAGCGGGCGATTGGGTCCTTATCATGGCGGCAACAGGGGCAATGCCACCGCACTCCGGCCGGACTCCGGGGCGCACAAGCCGGCGAGCAGGGAGCGAGGAATGATCGGTCTGGTCTTGGTAACCCACGGGCGTCTGGCCATAGAGTTCGTACAGGCACTGGAGCACGTGGTCGGGCCGCAGCAGAACATCACGGCGATCTGCATCGGACCTGAGGACGACATGGAACAGCGCCGGCAGGACATCATCGACGCGGTCGAGAAGGCGGACGAGGGCGACGGTGTGGTGCTGCTGACAGACATGTTCGGGGGCACACCGTCGAACCTGGCGATCTCCGTCCTCGACAAGGGTCAGGTCGAGGTCATTGCCGGCATCAACCTGCCGATGCTGATCAAGCTGACCGGCCTGCGCAGCACGGCGACCTTGTCGGAGGCGGTCACCCAGGCACAGCTCGCCGGCCGCAAGTACATCAACGTCGCCTCTCAGTTGCTCGACGCCGACAAGGAATAGAGTCGGACCGGAATGGTTTCTGCGCCGGGAATGAAATTGGATACAGCGTTTCGGAAATGAACGACAAGCTGCAAAGTGATGAAACGGTCGCGTCGGTTGGAAGCACCGCACGGCGCTGCGTGACGATCTGCAATCAGAAAGGCCTGCATGCGCGTGCAGCGGCCAAGTTCGTCAAACTGGCGGAACGCTTCGACGCCCAGGTAATGGTGCAGAAGAACGACATCTGCGTGCCCGGCAGCTCGATCATGGGACTGATGATGCTGGCGGCAGGTCCGGGCTGCGAGATCGAGATTGAAGCAAACGGGCCAGGCGCCCAGGCCGCCGTGGATGCCCTGGCGCAATTGGTGGCCGGCAAGTTCGATGAAGACGGATAAGAAGTCCAGGAAGAGCCGGGAGGAAGAGGTACTCGAAGGTCTCGGTGTTGCGCCGGGCGTCGCCATCGGGCCGGCCTACGTGCGCGACACGGGCGAAGTCCAGGTTGCCGAATACCAGATCCCCGCCGGCAAGGTGAAGGCCGAAAAGGCGCGCCTCGCCGAGGCCGCGGCCAAGGCGGTGCGCCAGGTCGGCAAGCTCAAGGCGAAGGCCATCGGAATCCACGGCCTTGCCGCCGAGGAACTCGGCTACCTCCTGGAAGCCCACCAGCAGATGCTGAATTCCAGCCGCCTGATCGGCGGCATCGAACGGCGCATCGAGAACGACCGGCGCAATGCCGAGGCCGCCGTCATGGCCGAGATCTCTGCCATTGCCCAGGAATTCGCGGCGATGGAAGACAGCTATCTCAGCGCCCGCGCCGACGACGTGCGCGAGGTCGGCCACCGCATCCTGCGCTGCCTCACGGATGTCGAGTTTCACGGTTTCTCCGGCCTGGAAAGAGGCAGCGTCGTCATTGCCGAGGAAATCTCGCCGGCCGATACCGCGCTGATGGACCCGCGCGAGATCGGCGGATTTGCCTCTGTATTGGGCGGGGCCGAGGGCCACACTGCCATCATGGCGCGCTCCCTCGGGCTGCCGGCGGTGGTCGGCGTGCCCAATCTGCTGCCCCGCGTGCGCGCCGGCGACAGTGTCATCATCGACGGCAGCAACGGCCTGGTCATCGTCAACCCGACGCCGGCGCGGCTGGCCGCTTATGAGCGCCGCCTCAAGGACATGGCGCGCGAGGTCCGTGCGCTGGCCCGCCTCCGCGACGTTCCCGCCAAGACCCGAGACGGTCAGCGGGTCGGCCTGCAGCTGAACCTGGAACTGCCGCGCGAGCTGGACCAGGTCGCCGAATCCGGCGCCGAGGGGGTCGGGCTGCTGCGCACCGAGTTCATGTACATGAACCGCAAAGACCTGCCCGACGAGGAG
>DAIQBR010000011.1:5106-14206 GCA_036781105.1 Kiloniellaceae bacterium | reverse complement strand
CGACCTCCCTCGGCGAACACCTGGGCGAGGCCGCCAATCCCGCACTCGGCCTGCGCGCCATCCGCCTGTCGCTGAAAGAGCCGAAGCTGCTGCGCCCGCAGCTCGCCGCCATGCTGCGCGCCGGTGCCCATGGCCCCCTGCGCATCCTGCTGCCGATGATCACCACCCCCGGCGAGGTGCGCGCGGTGCGCAAGGAGCTGGAACAGACGGCCCGCCGCCTGACCCGCCGCGGTGTGCCCATCGCCGACCCGCTGCCCCCGGTCGGGGTCATGATCGAGGTGCCCGGCGCCGCCCTGGCCGCGGATTCCCTGGCCCAGGCGGCCGATTTCTTCGCCATCGGGACCAACGACCTCACCATGTACACCCTGGCCATCGACCGCGGCGAGGAGCGGGTGGCCCACCTCTTCAATCCCCTGCACCCGGCGGTGCTGCGGCTCATCCAGTTCACCGTGGAGGCCGCGCTCAGGGCGCGCATCCCGGTCTCCGTCTGTGGCGAGATCGCCGGCGATCCCCGCTTCACCGCCCTCCTGGTCGGCCTCGGGGTGCGCGAGCTCTCGATGACCGCCAAGGCCATTCCGCGGGTGAAGAGCCGCATCCTTTCGGTCGATATGCACGCGGCCGGGCGGCGCGCCATGATGATCATGGAGCAGGTCGACAGCGGGCGCATCGCCGCCCTGCTGGACGATTTCAACGAGACGGCGAACTGACCTGAGGGTCCCTCTCCTCCGTCGCGGCCTTGCCGTCCGGGCCCGGGGCTGATACATGACCCGCTCGATTCTTCAAAGGGCGCGATGGCGCCGTTTCCGGCAGGGCCCGGCCATTTCCGGCGGCCCTCGGATTGTCGAAAGTAGGAAGGACAGCATGGCCAAGTTCACCGATTACGTGGTGGCGGATCTCTCCCTGGCTGCCTGGGGCCGCAAGGAGATGGATATCGCCGAGACGGAAATGCCGGGCCTCATGGCCCTGCGGGAGGAATTCGGCCGGGCGCAGCCGCTGCAGGGCGCGCGGATCGCCGGCTCCCTCCACATGACCATCCAGACCGCCGTGCTGATCGAGACCCTGACGGCGCTGGGCGCCGATGTGCGCTGGGCCTCCTGCAACGTGTTCTCGACCCAGGACCATGCCGCTGCCGCCATCGCCGCCGCCGGCATTCCGGTCTTCGCCTTCAAGGGCGAGAGCCTGGAGGACTACTGGGAATTCACCCACCGCATCTTCGAGTGGAGCGACGGCGGCACGCCGAACATGATCCTCGACGACGGCGGCGACGCCACCCTGCTGATCCACCTCGGCATGAAGGCCGAGAAGGATCTTTCGGTGCTCGCCAACCCGACCAACGAGGAGGAAGAGGCCCTCTTCGCCGCCATCAAGAAGCGGGTGGCCGGAAAGCCCGGCTGGTACTCGCAGCTCGGCGAGGCAATCCGCGGCGTGACCGAGGAGACCACCACCGGCGTGCATCGCCTCTACGAGATGCAGAAGGCCGGAACCCTGCTGTTCCCCGCCATCAACGTGAACGACTCGGTCACCAAGTCGAAGTTCGACAACAAGTACGGCTGCCGCGAGAGCCTGGTCGATGCGATTCGCCGCGGCACCGACGTCATGATGGCCGGCAAGGTCGCCACCGTCGCCGGCTTCGGCGACGTCGGCAAGGGCTCGGCGGAGTCCCTGCGCAGCGCCGGCTGCCGCGTCATGGTCACCGAGGCCGACCCGATCTGCGCCCTGCAGGCCGCGATGGAAGGCTACGAGGTGGTCACCATGGATGAGGCGGCGCCACAGGCCGACATCTTCGTCACCGCGACCGGCAATGTCGACGTCATCACCGTCGACCACATGCGGGCGATGAAGGACCGCGCCATCGTCTGCAACATCGGCCACTTCGATTCCGAGATCCAGGTCGGCGCCCTGCGTAACTTCAAGTGGGACAACATCAAGCCCCAGGTCGACCAGATCGAGTTCCCCGACGGCAAGAAGATCATCCTGCTGGCCGAGGGCCGCCTCGTGAACCTGGGCGTCGCCACCGGCCACCCGAGCTTCGTGATGAGTGCCTCCTTCACCAACCAGGTGCTGGCGCAGATGGAGCTTTGGTCCAACGCCGAGAAGTACGGCAAGACCGTTGCCGTGCTGCCCAAGCACCTCGACGAGAAGGTCGCGGCCCTGCACCTGGAGAAGGTCGGCGCCAAGCTCACCAAGCTCAGCGAGAGGCAGGCGGCTTACATCGGCGTCGGGACGGACGGGCCGTTCAAGCCGGAGCACTATCGCTACTGAACCGCTGGGGTTCGGCCTCGCCGCGCCGCTGACGGGCTGTCTTGCCGCATGCCGGGCTTGCGCTTAGACTCTCACGTCGTGAGAGGGGCCTCGACAGAACGCCGGCTGCGCCGGCGGGGCGGCAAGGCGGTGGGTTTCGTGCCAGCGAAGCCCCCGGCGGGCGCTTCCTCTCGCCCCGCGGCAGTCGGCGCCGGAGGTCTGGATGGCTGAGGACGCGGGGCAGGGCTGGGAGTTGGTCTGGGCGCTGCTTTGGCCCAGCCTCCTGCTGCTTTCCCTCATCGCCCTGGGCCTCAGTATCTGGCTCATTACCCTCACCCGCCGAAGCCTCGCTGCCAGTCAGAAAGCCGCAGCGACGGCCCGCCATCGCGCCGATCAACTCACCGATATTCTGGCCAGTTCGCCCTGGCCGCAGCTGGTTCTCGGCCTCGAGGACGGCATCGTCGCGCCGGCGACTGCAGAGCTTCTCGCTCTACCTCAAGAGACCCGGCTCACCGAGGCGGCGTTGCTGGACTCGCTCGACGCCAACTCGCGCGCTCGCCTCGAGCCGGCCCTCGACGCGCTGCGGCGTGACGGCGCCGCCTTCGATCTCGATGCGCGCTTGTCCGATGGCAGCCGCCTGCTGGTGCTGCACGGCCGGCAGGCACCCGGTAGCGACGGTGTCGTCACACTCTGGCTTGAGGATCGGTCCCAGGCGGCACGTCGCGAGGCCGGTCTCAAGGCCGAGGCAAAGCACCTTCGCGCGGTGCTCGACGGCCTGCCCATTGCGATCTGGCTGCGTGACGGCGCGGGTCGCCTGACCGACTGCAATCGCTTCTACGCCGAGGCTGTGGACAGCGATGTCGCGGCTGTGCGTGAGGAGGGCATCGAGTTGATCGGCCGTGCCAAGGTGGTGCAGGCCCAGGCGCTTGCCCAGCGGGCGCGCGAGGGCGGCACGGCTTGCAGCGAAACCCACCATGTCGTGATGGGCGGCGCGCGCCATCTGCTGGAAATCTTCGAGCTGCCCTTCGGCAAGCAGGCCAGCATCGGCATCGCCGTCGACCGGACTCAGCTGGAAGAGGTCCAGGCGGATCTCGGCCGCCACATCCGCGTGCAGTCGGAGATGCTCGAGAACCTCTCCACCGCCATCGCCATCTACGGCCGTGACCTGAACCTGATGTTCTTCAACACCGCTTACGCGCGGCTGTGGGATCTCGACGAGGATTTCCTGCAAGGCCATCCGCATCTTGGCGACGTGCTGGAAGCGCTGCGCGAGCGCCGTCGCTTTCCCGAGTATCCGAATTTCCCAGCCTACAAGCGCGAGGTGCTTCAGAAGTACGCGACTCTCATCGCCCAGGAGGAGGAGCTGGTCCACCTGCCGGACGGCAGCACGCTGCGCATGGTCGTCACGCCGCATCCCTTCGGCGGTATCCTGCTGTCCTACGAGGATGTTACCGACCGTCTGGCGTTGGAGCGCAGCTACAACACCCTCACCGAGGTGCAGCGCGAGACCATCGACAATCTCTACGAAGGCATCGCGGTCTACGGTGCGGACGGCCGCATGAAGCTGTTCAATCCCGGCCTCTGCAGCATCTGGCAACTGGACCCCGACTTCCTGCGCGGCGAGCCGCACGTGCGCGATGTGCTGCCAAAGGTGCGCGGGCTCTTCACGGTCTCCGACGCGGAATGGCCCGAGTACATGGACCGCATGGTGGCGCGCACCACCGACCCGGATGCGCGCAGCGGCCGCTACGAACGCACCGACGGCAGCGCAATCGACTGGGCGCAGGTGCCGCTGCCCGACGGCGGCGTGCTATTCAGCTATGTCGACGTGACCGATACCCTGCGCGTCGAGCGCGCGCTGATCGAACGCAACGAGGCACTGGAAACCGCCGACCGCCTGAAATCGGAATTCATCGCCAATATCTCCTACGAACTGCGCACGCCGCTGAACGCCATCATCGGCTTCGCGGAGGTGTTGGAGAACCAGTTCTTCGGCAAGCTGAACGAGCGGCAGTTGGAATACAGCCACGCCATCGTGCAGTCCTCACAGCAGCTCATCGCGCTGATCAACGATATTCTCGATCTCGCTTCCATCGAGGCCGGCTACCTGCACCTCGACCTGCAGCCGACCAATGTGCACACGCTGCTGGAGTCAATATTCACCCTGGGCCGCGAGCGCGCCCACAGCCGCAGCATCGACCTGCGTCTCGACTGCGACGAGGAAACCGGCGAGCTCATGGCGGATGGCCGGCGCCTGCGCCAGGCACTCTTCAACCTGCTGTCCAATGCCCTGAAGTTCACCCGTGAAGGCGGTGTGGTGACGATCTCCGCGCGACGTACCGAGGACGAAATGTTGCTGGAGGTCGCGGACACTGGCATCGGCATACCCGAGGCGGACCGCGAGCGGGTATTCGGCAAGTTCGAGCGCGGCGCCCGCGATCAGCGCCAGGGCGGCGCCGGCCTTGGCCTGTCGCTGGTGAAGAGCCTGATTGAACTGCATGGCGGCCGCGTGGAGCTCGACTCTCGTGTCGGTGGCGGTACCCGCGTCATCTGCCACGTGCCGCTGGGCCCGCTGCCCCTGCGGCAGGACGATCCCTCCGATCTCGACCGCGACGTCGCGGAATAGGAACCCGGGTCCGGCGGCGTCAGCCCGCCGCGGTGGTGTCGCCGGGCACCCCTTGGGTGGTCGAGTACTCCCAGTGCAGGGCCTCGCCCGGATAGACCAGGGGCCGTATGGCGTGGGCGGCCAGCGCCGCTTCCGAGAAGCCTGCGAGGATCAGCTTCAGCTTGCCCTGGTAGTGCGCGATGTCGCCGATCGCGAAGATGCCCGCGGCGCTGGTCTCGCTGGTTGCCGGGTTCACCGCGATGTGGTGGTGCTCCAGGTCGAGCCCCCAGTCGGCGATCGGCCCGAGGTTCATCGAGAGCCCGAAAAAGGGCAGCAGGCAGTCGGCCGGCAGGGTTCTGGTATGGCCCTCCATGTCGGCCACCACGACGCCGCTCAGTCGCCGCCCGTCCCCCTCCAGTCCGGCCAGCTGATAGGGGATCACCAGCTCGATCTTGCCGCTGTCGGCCAGGCGGTGCAGCTGGTCGACGCTTTCCGGTGCGGCGCGGAACTTGGCGCGGCGGTGTACCACGTAGATTTTCTCGGCCAGCTCGGCCAGAGAAACGGCCCAGTCGACCGCGGAATCGCCGCCGCCGGCAATGACGATGCGCTGGCCGCGGAAGGTTTCGCGACGCTGCACCAGGTAGTGCACGCTGTGGCCTTCGTAGTCTTCGATGCCGGCCAGGGGAGGTCGGTTGGGGCCGAAGGCGCCACAACCGGCGGCGATGATCGCGGCGGTGGCGTCGATGACCGTGCCCTTGGAGGTGGTGAGCCGCCAGCCCCCCTCCTTCAGGCGCTCCAGACCGGTGACCTGCTGGCCGAGGTGATAGACGGGCTTGAAAGGCTCGGCCTGCTCGGCGAGGCGGTCGACCAGGTCCTGCGCCAGGATGCGCGGGTAGCCCGGGATGTCGTAGATCGGTTTTTCGGGATAGAGCGCGGCGCACTGGCCGCCGATCATCTCCAGGGTGTCGATGACCTGGCAGCGCAGTTTCAGCATGCCGCACTCGAAGACCGCGAAGAGGCCGACCGGGCCGGCGCCGATGATGGCGACGTCGGTCGCCACGGGAGACGTCGCTGTGGGGGACGTCGCCATGGGGGACGTCGTCCGGGGCGCCTCCGCCTTGGGGGTTGTGTCCGCCAAGCAAATTCTCCCGTCTGCGGCTGGGAATAGGATTTGTGTCGTGCAGCCGGGAGCCCGGCCGGGCGCCTAACATGGCGACCCCGGCGCGGCCTGACAAGCCACCCGGAAACCTGAAGCACGGCGTCCGGCAGCCCTGGCGCGACGGTTGCCGCGGCGCGGGCCGGCGGCTAAAACTGCGGCAGATGATGACCGCCCTCGATATGCCTGCCGATTCCGCCCCCCTGCTCGATCTGCCGCTGCCCGACCCGGCCGCGACCGAGGCCCTCGGCCGCGCCTTGGCGCCGCTGTTGCGGGTGGGCGACGTCATTGCCCTCTACGGCGACCTCGGCGCCGGCAAGACCGCCCTCGCCCGTGCCGTGATCCGCGCTCTCCCGGGCCCTGAGGGCGCCGCCGAGGAAGAGGTGCCGAGCCCCACCTTCACCCTGGTGCAGACCTACGAGCGCGATCCGGCGCCGGTCTGGCATGTCGACCTCTATCGCATCGAAGACCCCTCCGAACTCCGCGAACTCGGCCTTTCCGAGGCCTTCGCGGAAGGCATCACCCTCCTCGAGTGGCCGGACCGCCTGGGCGACGAGCTGCCCGCCGATGCCCTCAGCGTCGTCCTCACCTTCGACGCCGCCGGGAAGGCGCGCCGCGTGCGCCTCCAGGGCGGCGGCGACTGGCCTCGGCGCCTGGCGGGGCTGCGCCCGTGAACGCGGCCGGCGATCGCGAGGCCCGCTGCCGGCAGTTCCTCGAGGACGCCGGCTGGGGCGATGCCGAGCGCCGCGTGCTGGCGGCCGACGCCTCGTTCCGGCGCTATGACCGCCTTGCCCGCGGGCAGGAGCGCGCCGTCCTGATGGACGCGCCGCCGCCGCAGGAGAACGCGAAGATCTTCCATCACATCGCCCTCTGCCTGCTCGACCTGGACCTCAGCCCGCCGCGCCCGCTGGCGATGGACGAGGAGGCGGGGTTCCTGCTGCTGGAGGACTTCGGTGACCGCACCTTCACCCGAGCCCTGCAGGAAGGCGCCGACGAGGCGGAACTCTACCGCCTCGCCACCGATACCCTGATCGCCCTGCACCAGCGCTGGGGCGCCGAGACCGCGGGCCTGCCGCTCTACGACGCCGAACGCCTGCTTGCCGAAGCGGCGCTGCTGGTCGACTGGTATCTCCCCGCGGTGAGCGGCCGCGAGACGCCGGCGGCGCAGCGTGAGTCCTATCTCGCCGCCTGGCGCGAGGTGCTGCCGGTCATGCTGTCGGTGCCGCAGAAGCTGGTCCTGCGCGACTATCACGTCGACAACCTCATGGTCCTGGAAGGCCGCGCGGGGATCGCCCGCTGCGGGCTGCTGGATTTCCAGGATGCGGTCATCGGGCCGATCAGCTACGACCTCGTCTCGCTGCTGGAGGATGCCCGCCGCGATGTCTCGCCGCCGGTGGTGAGCGAGATGCTGGCGCGCTACCACGAGGCCATGCGGCCGGCCATCGACCCCGACGCCTTCGCGGCCTCTTACGCCGCGCTCGGCGCCCAACGCAACGCAAAGATCATCGGCATCTTCACGCGGCTCTCGCGGCGCGACGGCAAGCACGGCTATCTGCGGCACATCCCGAGGGTGTGGCGCCTGCTGGAAGGCGATCTGCAACACCCCGCCCTGGCACCGGTAAAGGACTGGTTCGAGCGTGAGATGCCGGCCGAGCTGCGCACCACGCCCGCGACCCCCGACGCCAAAAAGGAAGCACAGGGATGAACCCGGTACCTTCCATCGGCCCGAAGCGGGCGATGGTCCTTGCTGCCGGTCTCGGCCAGCGGATGCGTCCGCTCACGGACAATCTGCCGAAGCCGCTGGTGAAGGTGCAGGGCGAACCCATGCTCGACACCATCCTCGACCGCCTGCAGGCGCACGGCATCGAGAAGGTGGTGGTCAACACGCACTACCTGGGCGAAATGATCGAGGCGCACCTGCGACATCGCACGCGGCCGAAAATCGTCCTCTCGCCGGAAAGCGATCTGCTGGAAACCGGCGGCGGCGTGAAAAAGGCACTGCCTCTGCTCGGCGACGAGCCCTTCTTCGTGCTCAACGGCGACGTCTGCTGGCTCGACGGCCTGACGCCGGCACTGACCCGCCTCGCTATGATCTGGGACGAAGCGGAAATGGATGCGCTGCTGCTGCTGCATCCGACCTGCAGCGCCTTCGGCTACGAGGGCATTGGCGATTACCTGATGGATCCGGTGGGCCGGCTGCGCCGCCGCCAGGAGCGCCAGATCGCCCCCTTCATCTACGCCGGCATCCAGATTCTGCATCCGCGCCTCTTTGCCGGCGCTCCCGAGGGCTCGTTCTCGCTGAACAAGCTTTACGACAAGGCGCAGGAGGCCGAGCGGCTGTGGGGCCTACGCCACGACGGCGAGTGGTACCACGTCGGCACGCCGGCGGAATTGCGCGCCGTCGAAGACGCCCTGCATCATCTCGCCGAGTCCTCGGGCCAGCGGTAGAGCCGATGCCCGAAGCGCCGGCCGTCTTCACGATCCCTGCCGGTCTGTCCTTTGTCGATGCCCTGGCCCAGGGCCTGCTGCGGCGCCATGCCGACAGCCCCGAGAGTCTTGCCGCCGCTACCGTGCTGCTGCCGACCCGGCGCGCCTGCCGCTCGCTGCAGGCCGCCTTCCTGCGCGCCTCCGGCGGTGTGCCGCTGCTGCTGCCGCGCCTTTTGCCGCTGGGCGACCTCGATCCCGAAGAGCTGCTGTTCGAGGCACCGTCCTTCACGGCCGAGGGGGAGGCAAGCCTGCCGCCGGCAATCTCCGCCGTGCAGCGCCAGCTGCTGCTCGCCTCCTGCATTCTCAGCCACAGCCGCGCGCTCTCCGCGGAAACCGGCAATCCGGTGACCAGCGAGGACCAGGCGATCCGCCTTGCCGGCGAACTCGCCCGCCTGCTCGACCAGGTGGAGACCGAAGGGCTCGACTTTGCCGATCTCGCCGGGCTGGTCCCGGAGGACTATGCCGCACACTGGCAGATCACCCTCGACTTCCTGCATATCGTTACCCAGGAATGGCCGAGGATCCTGGAAAGCCTCGGCTGTGTCGGTCCGGCGGAGCGCCGCCGGTGCCTCGCCGAACTGCAGGCTGCGGTGTTGCGCGCGCGGCCTCCC
>DAIQBR010000011.1:3413-5096 GCA_036781105.1 Kiloniellaceae bacterium | reverse complement strand
TCGAGCTGGCCGCCAAGCGCATGGCCGGCCCGGTGATCGCCGCCGGTTCGACCGGCTCCATTCCGGCAACGGCGGAATTGTTGCGCACCATTGCCGGCCTGCCGGGCGGCGCCGTGGTGCTGCCGGGCCTCGACCTCGAGAGTGATGCTGCGGTGTGGGACGAGATCCGCCTCGACCCCGGACACCCGCAGTACGGCATGGCCCAACTGCTCGACCGCCTCGGCAT
Organism: Kiloniellaceae bacterium; assembly: GCA_036781105.1. Taxonomy (GTDB): domain Bacteria; phylum Pseudomonadota; class Alphaproteobacteria; order Kiloniellales; family Kiloniellaceae; genus Pelagibius. The sequence continues at coordinate 4,870 of DAIQBR010000011.1, read as the reverse complement.
CGATCGCGCGGCGGTGCGGCTGTGGTCCGAGACCGCGGGAACCTCGCCGTCCCGCGCAACCTTCGCCAACCTGGCGCTGCGCCCGCCGGCCGGCACCGCCCGCTGGCACGAGGCAAAGGCGGAAGATTTCGACGGCGCCCTGGCCGGCGTGCAGCGCGTCGACTGTGCCGACCCGGGTGAGGAAGCCCTGGTCATTGCGCTGCTGCTGCGGCGCCAGGTGGAAACGCCCGGCGCCACCGCGGCCCTGGTCACGCCCGATCGCGATCTCGCGCGCCGCGTCGCGGTGAACCTGCAGCGCTGGTCCGTGGAGGTCGACGACTCCGCCGGGCGCAGTCTCGCCAACACCCCACCCGGCGTCTTCCTGCGCCTGACTGCGGAGATGCTGGCCGAGCACTGTGCGCCGGTCGCCCTGCTGGCGGCTCTGAAGCATCCGCTTGCCGCCGGTGGCGAGGCGCCGGGCGACTTCCGCCGCAAGGTGCGCCGACTGGAACTGGCGGTGCTGCGCGGCGCCCGTCCCGCGCCTGGGCTGGACGGTCTGCGCGCGGCCCTGGCGACCACCCGAGAGGCGGCGGCGCTGCTGCCCTGGTTCGACCGCCTGGCGACGCGGCTCGCGCCCCTGGCTGAGGCTCTTGGGGGCGATGCCCGCAGCCTCAGCGACCTGGTCGAGGCGCACCTCGCCGTCGCGGAAGCGCTTGCCGCCTCCGACGCGGAAAGCGGTGCCGACCGTCTCTGGGCCGGCGACGACGGTGAAGCTGCCGCCGCCTTTGCCAGCGAACTGCGCGAGGCGGGCCTGGCGACGCCGGTCACCGCCAGCCTGCACTATCCCGCGGCGCTGGAGGCCCTGATGGCCGGGCGCGCGGTGCGGCCGCGCTATGGCCTGCATCCGCGCGTCGCCATCCTGGGGCCGCTGGAGGCGCGCCTGCAGCACGCCGACCTGCTGGTGCTCGGCGGCCTCAACGAGGGCACCTGGCCGGTCCAGGTCGACCCCGGGCCCTGGCTCAGCCGGCCCATGCAGCGCAGCTTCGGCCTGCCGCTGCCGGAACGCCGCATCGGCCTTGCCGCGCACGACTTCTTCCAGGCCTTCTGTGCGCCGCGGGTCTACCTCACCCGGGCGCAGCGCGTCGAAGGCACGCCCTCGGTGCCGGCGCGCTGGCTGCGCCGCATCGATGCCCTGCGGGACGGGCTCGGGCTCACGGCCGACCTGCACCGCGAGGAAACGGAGCTGCGGGCCTGGGCCACGGCGCTCGATGCACCGCCGGCGCCGCTGCGTGTCGCAGAGCCGCGGCCTTGTCCGCCGCTTGCCGCCCGGCCGCGCGAGCTGTCGGTCACCCGTATCGAAACCTGGATGGGCGACCCCTACGCCCTCTACGCCCAGGAGATCCTGAAGCTGCGGCCGCTCGACCCGATCGACGCCGATCCCGGCGTGAAGGCCCAGGTCTTGGCCTCGACGCCATGCC
>DAIQBR010000011.1:0-3403 GCA_036781105.1 Kiloniellaceae bacterium | reverse complement strand
GATCGACGCCGATCCCGGCGCCGCCGAGCGCGGCACCCTGGTGCACGAGGCGCTGGAGAGGTTCCTCAAGCGGCATCCGGCGGCGCTGCCGCCGCAGGCGCTCGACGACCTGCTGGAGATCGGCGCCGATGTGTTCCGTCCCATCAGGGCCAAGCCGGGAGCCTTTGCCTTCTGGTGGCCGCGCTTCCTGCGTGTCGCGGCGTGGTTCGTCGCCGAAGAGCGCGCGCGTCGTCCCGCCATCGCCGAGAGCTTCGTGGAGATCCAGGGCGCATTGAAGATCGATGCTCCCGGCGGCGAATTCACGCTGAAGGCCAAGGCCGACCGCATCGACCGCCGGGCCGACGGCAGCCTGGAGATCATCGACTACAAGACCGGCGCGCCGCCGGAAAAGAAGAAGGTCGACCAGGGCTATGCGCCGCAGCTGCCTTTGGAGGCCGCCATTGCCGCGGCAGGCGGCTTCCCCGGTATCAGCGACAACCCGGTCGGCGCGCTTACCTACTGGCGGCTCTCCGGTGGCACGCCGCCGGGCGAGATCCTCGCCGCCAGCAAGGGCGATCCGGCGCAGCTTGCCGTTCAGGCGCTCGACGGCCTCAGGCGTCTGATCGCGACCTTCGACGATCCGGCGACGCCCTATGCCTGCCAGCCGCATCCGGCGCGCGCGCCGCGCTTCAACGACTACGACCATCTCTCGCGCATCGCCGAGTGGTCGGTGGCGGGTGACGAGACATGACGACGGTGGTGGAGAAAGTCATCGCCGAAGCGACGCTCGCCCAGCGCCAGGCGGCGGATCCGGAGTCCTCGGTCTGGGTGTCCGCCTCGGCCGGCAGCGGCAAAACCAAGGTATTGGTCGACCGCGTGCTGAACCTGCTTTTGCGCGGCAGCGATCCCGGAAAGATTCTCTGCCTCACCTTCACCAAGGCGGCGGCGGCGGAGATGGCCAATCGCCTCTCCGACCGGCTCGCCGGCTGGGTCACTGCCGAGGACGTACCGCTGCGCGACAGCCTCGAGAAGTTGCTCGGCAAGCCGGCGGAGGACGATCTGCTGCCGCGCGCCCGCGCGCTTTTCGCCCGTGTGCTCGATACGCCGGGCGGCATCAAGATCCAGACCATCCATGCCTTCTGCCAGGCTTTGCTCGGACGCTTTCCGCTGGAGGCTGGCGTCGCCCCCAATGCGCGCGTGCTCGACGAGCACGAGGCGGCCGACCTGCTGGAGACCGCAAGGGTCGAAGTGCTCGCCGAGGCGCTTGCCGGCCAGGGGCGCCTCTCGGAAGAGATCGCCGTCCTCACCGCGCACCTGCAGGAGGACCGTTTCACCGAGGTGCTGAGGCAGCTCATCCACGAGCGCGGACGCCTGGCCGAACTGAAGGACGCGCGCGGCAACGTCGATCGCCTGGTCGCCGCCGTCTACGCGCTGCTGCGCGTCGATCCCAACGAGAGTGTCGAGGCGATCCATGCCGCCGGCTGCGCCGAAGCGGCCTTCGACCGTGCCGGCCTGAAGCACGCGATGGCCGCGTGGCACAGCAGCTCGCCGACCGAGGAGAAGAAGGGCGACACGCTGGCAGCCTGGCTCGCCGCCGACGAGGCGCGCCGCGTCGAGATGCTGGAAAGCTACAGCGGCCTCTTCCTGACCCAGAAGGACGAAATCCAAAAGCGGCTGCTCAATGCCAAACCGGCGCTGGACTTTCCCGGCGCCCTCGAGGCGCTGCAGGCCGAGGCCGAGCGCCTGCTGCAGCTGCGCGAGCGGACGAAGGCGCTCACTGTGGCGCGGGCGACGCGCGCGCTGCTGCTGCTCGGCGATGCCATCCTCGCCGCCTACCAGCGCCACAAGGAAGCGCGGGTGCTGCTCGACTACGACGATCTCATTCATTTCTCGGCGCGCCTGCTGGCACGCCAGGGCGGGGTTTCCTGGGTGCTGTTCAAGCTCGACGGGGGTCTCGACCATCTGCTGGTCGACGAAGCGCAGGACACCAGCCCGGAGCAGTGGCGCATCGTCGAGATGCTGACCGGCGACTTCTTCGCCGGCCTCGGCGTGCACGAAGACCGCGCGGCGTCCCCGCGCACGGTCTTCGCCGTCGGCGACCCCAAGCAGTCGATCTATTCCTTTCAGCGCGCCGATCCGGCGGAATTCCAGCGCTTGCGCGACCTCTTCCGCGAACGCGCGCAGCGCGCGCAACAGCGCTGGCGTCCGGTCTCGCTGGCGGTCTCCTTCCGTTCGACGGAGGCGGTGTTGGAAACCGTAGACGCGGTCTTCGCCGCCGCGGCGGCGCAGGACGGCGTGCTGTTCGGCGAAGAGGTGATCCATCACCAGGCCCAACGCCTCGGCGAAGCGGGGCTCGTCGAAATCTGGCCGCCGGCGCCGCCGGCGGAGAGCGGCGAGCAGGAAGCCTGGGCGCTGCCACTGCCGGGCGCGAGCGACAGCCCGGCCCCGCTGCGTCTCGCCCGTCTCGTGGCGCAGCGCATCTGGTATTGGACCCGGAGTGCTGAAGGCGCCGAGGATCCGGCCTGCCGCCTGGAAGCGCAGGGCCGCCGCCTCAGGCCGGGCGACATCCTGGTCCTGGTGCGCCGCCGCAACGCTTTCCTGACCGCCCTGGTGCGCGAACTGAAGACGCGCGGCGTCCCGGTCGCCGGCGTCGACCGCATGAACCTCACCGAGCAGCTGGCGGTCATGGACCTCATGGCGCTGGGCCGTGTGCTGCTGCTGCCGGAGGACGACCTCAGTCTTGCTTGTGTGCTGAAAGGTCCCTTCATCGGCCTCGACGAGGAGCAGCTTTTCACCCTGGCCTACGACCGCGGCAACAAGAGCCTGTGGCAGCGCCTCGGCGAAGAGGCGCGGCAGGACCCGGTCTTCGCGGCGGCGCGCCGCTTCCTGGAAGACCTTGCCGCGCGGACCGACTACGTCGCGCCCTTCGAGCTTTATTCGGGACTGCTCGGGGCCGGGCGCGGGCGCGAAAAGCTGCTTGCGCGCCTCGGTCCCGACGCGGCCGATCCGCTCGACGAGTTTCTTTCCCTCGCGCTGGCCTACGAGCGCGAGAACGCGCCCTCGCTGGAGGGCTTCCTGCACTGGCTCTCCGCCGGCGAACTGCAGATCAAGCGCGACCTGGAGCAGGAGCACGGCGCCGTGCGCCTGATGACGGTGCACGGTTCCAAGGGCCTGGAGGCGCCGGTGGTCATCCTGCCGGACACGCTGCAGTTGCCCGGCGCTCCCGACGGCTTGCTGTGGGTCGAAGAGTCGCCGGAGCGGCCGCCGCTGGCCGTCTGGCCGGTGAAGCGGGACTACGACCTGCCGCTGCTCGGCGCCGCCCGTGCCGCCCGCCAGCGCGCCCAGGAACAGGAATACCGCCGGCTGCTCTACGTCGCCATGACGCGGGCGCGCGACCGGCTCTACCTCTGCGGCTGGCAGACCA
>DAIQBR010000010.1:5547-26312 GCA_036781105.1 Kiloniellaceae bacterium | reverse complement strand
CGAAGAGGCGGAGCTGGCCGGTGGTGCGCCCGCGCTCGCCGTTGAGGCGCGCCTCGGGCAGCCCGGTCTCCTGGCAGCCGATTTCCGTCACGGCCTCGGCGCGCGCCTCGATCTCGTCGGCGATCTTGTTGAGAAAGGCGGCCCGCTCGGCGCGGGTGGCATAGCCGTAGCTCCAGAAAGCCTCCTCCGCGGCCGCGGCGGCCGCCTCGACATCGGCGGTGGTGCCTTTCGCGAAACTGCGCACGGGCCCGTGGGCCGGTGCCGAGAAGAAGGTCTGCTGGCCGGCGGTCCAGTCACCGGCGATGAGGTGCTTTCCCAGGGGTTCGAAAGCCATGACGTCTCCTTGTATCTGGATCTTGCTTGCCGCCGGGGCCGGGTCGCGCCGCGGCCACCGCCTTGGAAGCGGCGAGGCTGGTTCACTTTGGCGGCTTTGTCCAGCGGCGCGGCAGGGGTGCCGCAGATTCCGCCGTGCCGCCTGACATTTCCGCGAAGCCCCTCACCGGCCGTTCTTCCTGCGCCAGGCGGCGAAGATCTCGAGGTTCTTCGGGTCGGTCGGCGGATAGAGCCCGACGATGGTCTCGCCGGCCTTCACACGCTCCGAGACGAAATCCTCGTAGGCCGTCATCTCGTGCGCTTCTCCGGCGATCTCGTCGGCGAGGTGCGCGGGAATGACGATAACGCTTTCCTCGTCGCCGACGATGATGTCGCCGGGGAACACCGCCACGTCGCCGCAGCCGATCGGCACGTTGAGGTCGAGGGCCTCGTGCCGGGTGAGGTTGGTCGGCGAGGAGGGGCGGTTGTGATAGGCCGGGATGTCCAGTTCGGCGATCTTCATGGCGTCGCGGAAGCCGCCGTCGCTCACCACGCCGGCGACGCCGCGCGCCTGCAGGCGGGTGATCAGGATGTCGCCGGCCGAAGCCGCGCGGGGATCCTTGCGGCTGTCGATCACCATCACCGCGCCGGGCGGGCAGACCTCGACACCCTTGCGTTGCGGGTGCTCGGGATTCTTGAACACCTCGATGCCGTTGCGGTCTTCGCGCGCGGGGATGTAGCGCAGCGTGTAGGCGGGCCCGACCATGTTGCGGCCCTTCGGCCTGACGGGGTGCACGTCCTGGATCGTCTGGTTGCGGAGGCCAACTTTGAACAGCGCCGTCGCCAGGGTGGCGACGGAGACATGCAGAAGCTTGTCGCGGGTTTCGGCCTTCAGTTCGCTCATCGTCATGTCATCCGGTTCAATTGATCTCGGGTTCGCCGACCGGCGGGCCGAATTCGCTTCTCAGGAAATCGAAGTCGCAGCCCTTGTCCGCCTGTTCGATGTGCCGCGCGAACATCCAGCCGTAGCCGCGCCCGTAGCGCGGCGCCGGCGGCGTCCATTCGGCACGGCGGCGCGCCAGTTCCTCCTCGGAGACGCGCATGTCGAGCCTGCGCGCGGGGATGTCGAGGTCGACGATGTCGCCGTCGCGCAGCAGGGCCAGGGGACCGCCGACGTAGGCCTCCGGCGCCACGTGCAGCACGCAGGCCCCGAAGGAGGTGCCCGACATGCGCGCGTCGGAGAGCCGCACCATGTCGCGGTGGCCATGCTTCAAGAGCGCCTTGGGCATGGGAATCATGCCCCACTCCGGCATGCCGGGGCCGCCCTGCGGGCCGGCGTTGCGCAGCACCAGCACCGTGTCCGGCGACATCTCCAGGTTTTCGTCGTCGATGATCCGCTTCATCTCGGCATAGCTGTCGGCGATCAGCGCCGGGCCGCTGTGGCGGTGGAACTTCGGATCGCAGGCGGCCGGCTTGATGACGGCACCGTCGGGCGCGAGGTTGCCGCGCAGCACGGCGAGCGAGCCCTCGTGGTAGACCGGCCGGTCGAGCGGGCGGATCACGTCGTCGTTGTAGACCTCGGCGCCCTGCAAGGTGGTGCCGAGAGGCTCGCCGGACACCGTGAGCGCGGAAAGGTCGAGCTTGTCGCCCAAGGTCTTCATCAGGGCCCGCAAGCCGCCGGCGTAGTAGAAGTCCTCCATCAGGTAGCCCTGGCCGGAGGGCCGCACGTTGGCGATGACCGGCGTGGTGTGGCCGATGCGGTCGAGATCGTCCAGTTCCAGGGGCACGCCGGCGCGCCGCGCCATGGCGATCAGGTGGATGATGGCGTTGGTCGAGCAGCCCATGGCCATGGCGACGGTCACCGCGTTGTTCACCGCCGCTTCGGTGACGATGCGGTCCGGAGTCAGGTCGTCCCAGACCATCTCGACGATGCGCCGCCCGGCGGCCGCGCACATGCGCTGGTGGTTGGCGTCGGCGGCGGGAATCGAACTGGCCCCCGGCAGGGTCAGGCCCAGCGCCTCGGCGATGGCGGTCATGGTGGAAGCCGTGCCCATGGTCATGCAGTGGCCGTAGGAGCGCGCGATGCCGCCTTCCACGCCGGTCCAGTCTTGCTTCGAGATGGTGCCGGCGCGCCGCTCGTCCCAGAACTTGAAGCCGTCGGTGCCGGAGCCGAGGACCTGGCCCTTGTAGTTGCCGCGCAGCATCGGCCCGGCGGTCACGTAGACGAAGGGGATGCCCATGGAGAGCGCACCCATCACCAGGCCGGGCGTGGTCTTGTCGCAGCCGCCCATCAGCACCGCGCCGTCGACCGGGTGGGAGCGCAGCAGTTCCTCCGTCTCCATCGCCAGCATGTTGCGGTAGAGCATGGTCGTGGGCTTCACGAAGGTCTCGGAGAGCGACAGCGCCGGCAGTTCCATGGGAAAGCCGCCGGCCTGGAAGACGCCGCGCTTGATGTCCTCCACCCGGTGCTTGAAATGCATGTGGCAGGGCTGGGCGTCGGACCAGGTGTTGAGTATGGCGATGACCGGCTTGCCTTCCCAGTCTTCCGGCGCGTAGCCCATCTGCATGGTGCGCGAACGATGCCCGAAGGAGCGGAGATCGTCGGGCGCCATCCAGCGTGCAGAGCGCAGGTCCTGGTAGGTTTTCTTCTTCGTCGTCACGCGGGGGGCTCCACAGTCAATTCAGGCAAAGCCCCGGGCCAGGGCAAACATCGTCGAGATCAGCACCGCCGCCAGGATCACACCGCAGATCCAGGGCCAGAGGCCGTAGGCATTGAGGTCCGCCTTGCTGTCGCGTCCGATCATCGTGGACTCCTTTGCATTCCGCTCAGCCGCCGAGGGTTTCGGGCAGCCAGAGGGCAATCTGAGGGAACATCATCACCAGAACCAGGCCGATAATCTGCAGCACGATGAAAGGCAACACCGAGATGAAGATCTCCTGCAGGGTGACGTCCTTCGGGGCCACCGACTTCAGCCAGAAACAGGCCGGGCCGAAGGGCGGCGAGAGGAAATAGATCTGGATGTTCATGACGAAGAGCACGCCGAACCAGATTTTCGCCTGATCCTCGCTGAGGCCCAGCTCCGGCGCCAGGGTCATCACCACCGGGGCGAAGACCGGCACGGTGATGAAAACGATGGCGATCCACTCCATGAAGGTGCCGAGGATGACCAGGATCGCCATCATCATCAGGATGACGCCCATGGCCGGCAGCCCCAGGTCGAGGAAGAGCGAGCGCATGAAGTCGCCGCCGCCGACAAGGTTGAAGATGCCGACGAAGGAGACCGCGCCGAGGATCAGCCAGATGATGGTCCCCACAGTGGTCATGGAGCCGAGCAGGGCGGCCTGCAGCACCGGCCATTTCATCTGGTGACGCACCGCGGCGACGCCGATGGCGCCGATGCAGCCGACGGCCGCCGCCTCGGTCACCGAGGCGATGCCGCCGTAGATCGATCCCATGACCGCGCCGATCAGCACGATGCAGAGCAGCACCGCGTTCATGCGGGCGCGCGACAGCTTGTTGCTGCGCCCGGTCATCCGCTCCACCTCCTTGGCGGTGGGAGCGAGCTTGGGATTGAGATTGACCCGCAGCAGGACGTAGAGCGCGTAGAAGCTGGCCAGCATGATTCCGGGAACGGCGCCGGCCATGAAAAGGTCGCCGATGCCCACTTCGGCCGAAAGGCCGTAGACGATCATGATGATCGACGGCGGGATGAGGGTCGCCAGGGCGCCGGAGGCGCAGATCAGGCCGATGGTCAGCTTGCGGTCATAGCCGAGGCGGAACATCTGCGGCAGGGCGACCAGGCCCAGCATGACGATCTCGCCGCCCATGACGCCCGACATCGCCGCCAGGATGACGGCGACCACGACGGTCTGCACGGCGACGCCGCCGCGCAGGTTGCCGGCGAAGATCGACATGGCGTCGAAGAGATCCTCGGCGATGCCGGCGCGCTCCAGGATCGACGCCATGAGCACGAAGAAGGGAATGGCGACCAGGGTGTAGTGGTCGAGCAGGCCGGCGGCATTGGTGGAAACGAGATAGAGGCCGCGCGGGCCGAAGAAGGCCACCGCCATGAGCACCGAGACGATGAGGGTGACGATGCCCAGCGGCATGCCGGTCATCATCAGGGCGACCAGCAGGATCACCATGATGATCGAAACGGTGCTGAGGTCGTAGTCGCGCATATTGACGACCTGGCGCGGATCCAGTGCCTCGCCGAGGCCGGCGAAGAAGCCCTGCAGGCCGCCCGCCAGGCTGTCCGCACCGCCGTAGTGGGCGGCCAGCGCAACGACGAAATAAAAGGCCATGAGCGCGCCCAGCGTCTTCACGGCGCCGCGCCAGGCGGCAGAGTCGAAATGCCGGTGCAGGTTGACGGTCAGCTGGGCGAGATAGAGGAAGCCGCCGACCATCAGCAGCGTCTTCAGGAGCATCGGCATGGGCGAGTTGAAGGCGCTGCCGGTACGCTCCACGTGGTCGATCGCGGTGTAGGCCCGGATCGCCGCATCGGTCATCAGCAGGAAGAGCGCCAGGATGCCGACCAGCATGGCAATGAGATCGAGCCACCAGCGCCCCCGCGGCGAGGCCATGACGTGGAAGACGGTGATGCCGATATGGCGCTGCTTCAGGGTCACGTAGCCGGAGGAGATCATCCAGGAGGCGGCGCAGAGCACCATGACCACCTCGAAGGCCCATTGGGTCGGCGCGTTGAAGACGTAGCGCGCCACCACCTCCCAGAGGGTCGCGAGCGCCGCCACGAGATAGAGCGCCGAGATGGCGATCCCGGAGAAATGGCTGACGTGATCGACGATGCCGTAGCGCCGGAACGGCAGACTGGTCTCCTCGTGCAGAGGATCGTCGGCCGCGATCTCCAGCTCGGTGTCGTCGAGCGTCTTGGTCGTAGGGCTCATTTCTGAGGGCGACCCTTCGGGTTCCCCCGCGCCGCCGTCGCGGCGCAGCGGGTGGATGACAGCCTAGCGCAGCCGGCGGCAGGCGCTATCGGCAAGTTCGGGAAGCCGGACCGCGCCCCCGGCACCGGGGGCGCGGCCGCGGCGGTCAGAAGTCGGCGCCGAGCAGGCCGATCTGCTTCATGAAGCCGATATGCGCGGCATAGACTTCCTGGGCCATCTCCGAGGAGGCGGCGTAGTCCTTCCACGCCCCGACGGCGATCTCGCGGAACTTGTCGCGCTCGGCCTGCGGCCAGTCGATCACCGTGAGGTCGCCGGCCGCCTTGTCGCGGGCCACCAGCGCACGGTCCTCCATGTCGACGACACGGCGCATGTCGTTGTAGGCCGCCACGTACCAGGTCTCCAGCGCCGACCGCTCGGCCGGCGTCAGTTCGTCCCACACCATCTGCGATACGGTGAACTGCAGGATCGGGGTGGAGTGAATGCCCGGAAAGATCGGGAACTTGGCGATCTTGTGCAGGCCGTTGGCGTCGTTGTTGGCATAGGCCGAGTTGTCGGCGGCGTCGATCACGCCCTTTTCCAGCGCGGTGTAGACTTCGGAGCCCGGCAGCGAGACCGGCGCGGCGCCGGCGCGCTTGAAGACCTCGGAGGCGAGGCCCTCGGGCGAGCGCACCTTGATGCCCTTCAGTTCGTCGACACTGTTGATCGGCACCTTGGAGACGAAAGCCTCGCGCGCATAGGCGCCGCAGCCGACGACGTGCACGCCGGGCTGGAACTTGTCGTAAAGCTTCTGCAGCATTTCCTTGCCGCCGCCGTTGGCGCAGAAGGCCTGGATCTGGTCGGCGCTGTCATAGCCGGCGATGAGATCGCCCATCAGCGCGAAGGAGGGGTCGCGCCCGGCGAAGTAGTTGATCGAGGTCAGGTCGCCGTCGAGGATGCCCATGGAGATCGCCTCCGGGGTCTCGCGGTGCGGCACCACCGCGCGGATCGGCAGCAGCTCGATTTCCAGCGAGCCGCCGGTCATCTCCTTCAGCTTCGGCACCCACTGCTCATTGAGGAAAGCCAGGGTGAAATGGCTGGCCGTCGAGCTGGTCTGCACCTTCAGGGTGCGCGCCTCGGCCGCCGTCCCCAGGCCGACGCCCAGAACCGTGGCCAGCGCGAGGGCCTTGGAGAATAGGCGCAACTTATTGAATTCCATTGTTTCCTCCCCTTTCGGGCTGCGTTGATCGGGGCTGCCTCAGGACAGCCTTCTTGTCATGGTGATCGACTAATATATTAGGTGACTAGTTGAATCAACGGGAATCCTGCGCTATCTAGAGCGCAGGACCTTTGCCCTGCAGATTCGGGAAGCGAGCCGTTTCCACCCATGGCCATGTCGCCGCAAGAAGACCGACCGGGCAGCGCCGGGATATTCCTCTCCAAGCGGGCGGAGTCAGCGCCGGCCGCCCAGCGCGTCTACGACGACCTGCGCGAGCGCATCGTCAGCCTGGACCTGCCGCCCGGCGCCACCCTGTCGCGCGGCGAGCTGGCCAAGACCTACGACGTCAGCCTGACGCCGATCCGCGAGGCCATGCAGCGCCTGGAGCAGGACGGGCTGATCCGCATCTTCCCGCAGTCGAAGACGGTGGTGACCAAGATCGACGTGGCGCAGCTCTATGAGGCGCATTTCCTGCGCGTCGCCGTGGAGGCGGAAGTGGTGCGCCGGCTGGCCCTATCGGCCGATCCGGCCTTGCTGAAGAAGGCGCGGGCCATCCTCACCATGCAGGACACCCTGGTCGGCAACCTCGACGAGATCAGCCTGTTCAACGAGCTCGACGAGGCCTTCCACCAGACCCTCTTCGCCGGGGTCGGCCAGCTGAACCTGCATGCGCTGCTGAAGGCCAAGGCCGGCCACCTGTCGCGCGTCCGCCGCCTGGACCTGCCCAAGGAAGGCAAGATGCGCTCGATCATGAAAGACCACTGGGCGGTGCTGCACGCCATCGAGGCCGGCGACCCGCCCGCCGCGCAGGAAGCGATGCGCGTCCACCTCGCCGGCACGATCAAGCGCATCGAAGGGATGCGCCGCGAGCGCCCCGACTACTTCAAGGCCGCGGTGTGAGGCTCCGCGCTTGCCGGCCGGCGGCAGGCGAGAGCTTTTCCGCCGGCTTGCATTTCGATTTTCTGAGGGGGGGTGTGGCGCGCCCGGGAAGATTCGAACTCCCAACCTCCTGATCCGTAGTCAGGTGCTCTATCCAATTGAGCTACGGGCGCAAATCACGGCAAGTAGTGGCAACTTCGCAACAGTCGCCCGCCGCGAAGAGGCCGGACATTACGCGAAGCCCTGGCCCCTTGCAAGACCTTCGCGAGTCCCAAAAAAAGCCCGGAATCCGGGCATCTTGGCCCCCCGCAGGCAGGGGAAATGTCCCTTGTCCGCCCAGAATCCATCCTCTACTATCCAGCAATCGTTCGAGGGGGGACGGGACAGCAAGACTCTGTAAAGACTTACATGGTTAATCTGTAGGTGCTTCTCAGGTTAAGCTGTCGCGGAAATCTGTACGGAAATCTCAATGTCGAGCAGACACTTGTTGCCTATACGCCGGACCGCTGTCGTCTTCGGCGCACTGCTGATCGCGGCGGGTTGTACCATGCCGCAGAAAGATCAGGCGGTGGCGCCCAGCAGCCAACCGGCGGTTCAGACCGAACCTGCGCCGGCGCCGCAGCCCGCGGCGACCGCCCCCGCGCCGCGCCAGAGCGCGCCGGCCGCCAATGCCCCGCAGATCCTGGGCACCACGGTCTTCGAGCCGCCGACCGTCAGCAACATGCGCCCGACCGGCACGGTGGTGGGCCAGAAGATCCAGTCGCTGCGCGACGATCTGCTGACGCTGCAGAGCGACCTGAAAGCCGAAAACAACCAGCTGCAGAGCCTGCGGGTGTCGGCGCGTCAGTTCGCCGGCAACTACCACTCGCTGAAGGCGGCGATGAACGCCCGCCTGCAGGTCGGCACCACCCCCGGCAACCCGGAGCTGGTGGCCCAGTGGAACCAGGCCCAGGCCGAGCTGCAGCAGGTCGGCGCCTCGATCGCCGCGCTGAACACCCTGGCCAGCCAGGTTTCCGGCACCGCCTCGCTCTCCGCCTTCTTGCTCGAATCGACCAGCACCACCTTCGAGCTGCGCGGCGCCGTCGAGGAGGACCACAGCCAGCTCGCCGTCCTCGAGGACGAGGTGAACAAGACCGTGGTGGTCATCGACCGCCTGCTGAACGAGCTGACCGACGACATCGCGCGGACCCAGAACTACTTCGCCAACGAGCGGCTGAACCTCACCGCCATGCAGGTCGCCATCGACAACGGCGAGTACATCGGCGGCAGCCTGGCCAACCGCGCCTACGGCGTGCCCGCCCCGGCACCTGCCGGCGGGGCGGCGAGTTCGGTCGGCGCGCGCCAGCCCCTGGCCGTGATCCGCTTCGACCGCGAGAACGTGCAGTACGAGCAGGCGCTGTTCACCGTGGTCGGTGCCGCTCTGGAGCGCCGCCCCAATGCGGCCTTCGACATCGTCGCCGTGGCCCCGGCAGGCGGCGACCAGGCCCGCGTCGCACTCGACACCAACCGCTCGCGGCGCAACGCCGAGAACGTGTTGCGGACCCTCACCAACATGGGGCTGCCGGCCGACCGCATGACCCTCTCGGCCACCTCCAGCCCGCAGGCCCAGGTGAACGAGGTCCACATCTACGTGCGCTGAGCGGACAACGCCCGCATATCCGAGTCATCGGGCCGCCCCCGCCGGGGCGGCCCGATTGCTTTTCGGGGCTGGTCGCATCGCCGAGCCGCTCTAGATCATGAGGCGGACCAGACGGGAGCCCGCCATGATTCCTGCCCTCCGACTCCGCCCCTTCGCCCCGTGCCTCGCCGCCCTCTGGCTCGCACTGGCCGCTGTCGCCACGCCGGCGGCGGCGCCCCAAGCCGCCGCCCAAGACGTGGTGCGCCCGGCCGCCGGCGACCAGCAGGCGATCCGCGGCACCATCCGCAGCCAGCTCGACGCCTTCCAGGTGGACGACGGCGTGCGCGCCTTCTCTTACGCCACGCCGCAGCTGCGCGGCCTGTTCCGCACTCCGGAAAACTTCATGGCCATGGTGCGCGGCGGTTACCAGCCGGTCTACCGCCCGCAGTCGGTGGAGTTCCTCGACGCCCGGATCGTAGAGGGGCGCATCGGCCAGGCGGTGCGCTTCGTCGGTCGCGACGGACGCGCGGTGATCGCCATCTACACCATGGAGCAGCAGCCGGACGGATCCTGGCGCATCGCCGCGGTACAGCTGATTCCCACCGATGAAGTTACCAGCTAGGCGAAATCACCCGCTCTGGCGCCAATTCTGCTTAGACCTCGGCGGCGAGTTCCGCTTTAATCGCCCCGCCGCGACGCGGCCGATGACAGCGAGTGATTTGGGGCGACCGCCATGCTTCCCGCCGAACAGAAAATGTACCCGGTTTCCTGGGACCAGCTGCACCGCGATTCCCGCGCGCTGGCCTGGCGCCTCGTCCCCCTGGGCCCCTTCAAGGGCATCGCCGCGATCACCCGCGGCGGCCTGGTGCCGGCGGCGGTCATCGCCCGCGAACTCGACGTCCGCCTGATCGACACCATCTGCATCGTCAGCTACCGCGACGACCACAGCCAGGGCGACATGGAAGTGCTGAAGCCGGTCGAGCACGACAGCGAAGGCTGGCTGCTGATCGACGACCTGGTGGATACCGGCAAGACCGCGCGCAAGGTGCGCGAACTGATGCCGAAGGCCCACTTCGCGACGGTCTACGCCAAGCCGGCCGGACGGCCCCTGGTCGACAGCTTCGTCACGGAAGTGAGCCAGGACACCTGGATCCTGTTTCCCTGGGACACCGCGCTGCAGTCGGTGCCGCCGATCATCCAGACGCCGCGGCCCTAAGTTCGGCGGCGGCTAGAAGCCGCCGGCGATCTCTTCCAGCACCTCGCGCCGGGCCAGCCTGACCTCGTGGTTGGGCAGCAGCTGGATGGTGCCGTCCTGTTTCAGCTGGGTGAAGGTGCGGCTGACGGTCTCCGTCGTCAGGCCGAGGTAATCGCCGATGTCGGTGCGGCTCATCGGCACCAGGACCGGATCCGCCGCCTGGCCGCGATGCTGCGCGCGCTTGGACAGCATAAGCAGGAAAGAGGCGATCTTCTCGCGCGCCGTCTTGCGGCCGAGCAGCAGCATCTGCTCCTGCGCCGCCACCAGCTCGTTGCTGGCGATGCCCAGCAGGCGCTGCTCGATCTTCGGCACGCGCTTCATGAGGTCTTCCAGCCTGGCCCGCGGAAAGCGGCACAGCCCGCAGGGGGTCACCGCCTCGGCGCTGAAGGCATAGGTCTCCTGCTTGGCCAGCCCGAGGAAATCGCCGGGGAAGAGGAAACCGGTCACCTGGCGGCGGCCGTCGGGCAGCAGCTTGTAGACCTTCAGGGTGCCGGCGGTGACGTTGTAGACGTTGCCCGCCGCCTCGCCTTCGTCGAACAGGGGCGCGCCCGCCTCCAGCTCCACCGCGGTCATCAGGGCCGCGATCTGGGCCTGCTCCTGCGAATCGAGCGGGGCGCAGATGGTCATGCCGCGCACCGAACAGGCGGCGCAGGGCGACGCATCGCGGCGCGCGCGGGCCACGGCCGGCGCGACCTTGCTCTCGTGGTTGTAGTCGAAGACCGTCATGCTGCGGCGGGTCCCTTTCCGTCCCTACCCGGCGGCGGAACGATTTGACGTGGATCAAGGACATGCCCCGATCGCCGGCGCCACTCTTGAGTCAGCTGGGAGCCTGCACAACTGCCTCTCATGGCCGAACCAAGGTTACCGTTCTAGTGCGAAAACTCAACGTCAGTCTGCTTACGGCAGCAGAGATCGACCACGCCTTTCCCTTGATTCGGGCCATCTGCCCCGGTGCGGAGCTGGAAGGCTGGCGCCATTTCGCCGCGGAACGCCTGGCGGCCGGCCCAGAAAGTGGGACTGGAATCCTAATAGTGCGCAATGAGCAGGGCTGCATCGTCGGCATCAGCGCCTTCAAGCTTTCCTACGACCTGCTGTACGGGCCGGCGCTCTTGGCCGACCACTTCTGCGCTCTCGACATCGTCGACCAGGGGGCCATCGCGCGGGCGCTGGAGAACGGGATCGAAAAGATCGCCCGGCGCCACGGCTGCGCGGTGGTGCATACCAACATCGCCGCGGCGGGCGACACGCAGGACGACGGCTGGCTCTGTGCCGTCCTCTACGAGCGCGGCCACCGCGTCGAGGGCCTGCACATGTGCAAGCTGATTCCCACGACGGCCTGACGCCCCGATCCCCTGCCCCCTGACCCCCTGACCTTGGGGGGGCGCTGCTCTCCTGCGAACGCAAATCTACCCCTGGCCAAGCGGATTTGCGCCGCCGATCATGGCGGCGCAAGGGTGACGCCGAGGGAGACGGTCCGTGGAGAAAACGACAGCCCCCAGAGTGACGGGTCTCGCGACGAAACGATTGCGGGCGCTGGCCGCCGCCGCGGCGCTGAGCCTGCCGCTGCTCGCCGGCTGCACCGCGCCGCAGGAGACGGCATCCCCGCCGCGCCAGATGGTGGCGGCCGCCAATCCGCTGGCGGCGGAGGCCGGCATGACGATGCTGCGCCAGGGCGGCTCGGCCAGCGATGCCGCCATCGCCACCGCCCTGGTGCTGGGACTGGTCGAGCCGCAGTCCTCGGGCCTGGGCGGCGGCGCCTTTCTGCTGCACTACGATGCCGCCAGCCGCGCGGTCGCCGCCTACGACGGCCGCGAAACGGCGCCCGGCAGCGCCGGCGAGGACCTTTTCCTCCAGGCCGACGGCACGCCGATGGGGTTCTGGGATGCGGTGGTCGGCGGCCGCTCGGTCGGCGCGCCGGGACTGCTGCGCCTGCTGGAACTGGCGCACCGCGACCACGGCCGCCTGCCCTGGGCCGCGCTGTTCCAGCCCGCCATCCGCCTCGCCGAAGAGGGCTTCGAAGTGTCGCCGCGGCTGCACGGGCTGATCGCCGGCGACGACCACCTGAAGCGCTACCCGGCGACGGCGGCCTACTTCCACGATGCCGCCGGCAACCCGCTGGCGGTGGGATCGCTGCTGAAGAACCCGGCCTATGCCGCGACGCTGCGCGCGGTCGCGGCGGGCGGCGCCGACGCCTTCTATAAGGGTCCCCTCGCCCTCGCCCTGATCGACGCGGTGCGCGGGGCGGCCGACAACCCCGGACTGCTGAGCTACACGGACCTGCGCGGCTACCAGGCCAAGCGCCGCGACGCGCTCTGCCTGCCCTACCGCCAATGGATCGTCTGCGGCATGCCGCCGCCGACCTCCGGCGGCGTCGCCGTGCTGCAGATCCTGAAACTGCTGGAGCCCTTCGATCTGAAGGGACTGGAGCCCGCCTCCGCCGAGGCAATCCACCTGGTGGCCGAGGCCAGCCGCCTCGCCTTCGCCGACCGCAACCTCTTCCTCGCCGACAGCGACTTCGTCGCCGTGCCGCTGGACCGCCTGCTCGACCCCGGCTACCTCGCCGCGCGCGCGCAACTGATCGATCCGGCGGCCAGCATGGGCGAGGCCGGCGCCGGCCTGGCGAGCCAGCAGGCCAGAGCACCGTTCCAGCCCAACCCGCCGTCGACCTCGCACCTCTCGGTGGTCGATGCGGCGGGCAACGCGGTCTCCATGACCGCCTCCATCGAAAGCGCCTTCGGATCGCGGGTCATGGCCAACGGCTTCCTGCTGAACAACGAGCTGACCGACTTCTCCTTCCGCCCCGAGGTCGACGGCCGCCCGGTGGCCAACCGCGTGGAAGCCGGCAAGCGGCCGCGCAGTTCCATGTCGCCGACCCTGGTGCTGGACCGCGAGGGCCGCTTCGTCATGGCCATCGGCTCGCCCGGCGGCAGCCGCATCATCGGCTACACCGCCAAGGCCGTCATTGCCGCCCTCGACTGGCAGCTTTCCATGCAGGACGCCGTGGCGCTGCCCAACTTCGTGAACCGCAACGGCGCCACCGACCTGGAAGCAGGCACCGCCATCGTCGATGCGCAGGCGGCGCTGGAGGCGCTGGGCCACGAGGTGCGCGTGATCGAGATGACCAGCGGCCTGCACGGCATCCGCCGCACTGCGGCCGGACTGCAAGGCGGCGCCGATCCCCGACGCGAAGGCGTCGTGCTTCAGGAATAGGGCGCGAAGGCGTCGTGCTTCAGGAATAGGGCGCGAAGGCGGCGGCCTTGCAGTCGCGCCCGCGCGGTCTATGCTGCGCGGCGATGAAGCCCGCCGCCGCCCGCAACACCTTCGACCTGCCGACCGTGACCGTGAAGCCGCACGGCCAGAAGCGCCTGGCCCGCGGGCATCCCTGGGCCTATTCCAACGAGGTGGAGATGGACGCGGCGGCCAAGTCGGTGCCGCCCGGCGGGCTGGTGCGCCTCTGCGACCCGCAGGGACGCTATCTGGCGACGGCCTTCTTCAACCGGCACCCGCTGATCGCCGCCCGCGTGCTGACCCGCGACGAAAGCCTGGCGATCGACCGCAACTTTCTCGCCGCCCGCCTGCGCCGGGCGCTCGACATCCGCAGCCGCCTGATCGGCGTGCCTTACTACCGCCTGGTTCACGCCGAGGCCGACGGGCTGCCCGGCGTCATCATCGACCGTTTCGGTGATGCGCTGACCCTGCAGGTGAACACCGCCGGCATGGAGGCGCTGACGCCGCTGCTGCTCGACGCGCTGAACGAGGTGGTCGCCCCGTCCACCATCGTGCTGCGCAACGACAGCGCGGTGCGCAAACTGGAGCAGCTGCCGGAAAGCGTCGAGGTGGTGCAGGGCCGGCTCGACGGGCCGGTGAGCCTGGAAGAAAACGGCGCGCGCTTCTTCGCCGACCTGCAGGGCGGCCAGAAGACCGGCTGGTTCTACGACCAGCGCGACAACCGCGCCTGGGCGGCGCGCCTGGCGAAGGACACGCGCGTGCTGGACTGCTACGCCTTCGCCGGCGGCTTCGCCGTGCAGGCGGCGCTGGCCGGCGCCGGCGAGGTCGTCGCCGTCGACCGCTCGGAGCCGGCGCTGGAGCTTGCGGCGCAAGCCGCCGAAGCCAACGGCGTGGCCGCACGCTGCCGCTTCGTGAAGGCCGAGGTGTTCGGCGAACTGCAGCGCCAGGGCGAGGCCGGAGAGACATACGGCCTGGTCATCGTCGACCCGCCGGCCTTCGTGAAGTCGAAGAAGGACCTCGCCCAGGGCCTGAAAGGCTACCGCAAGATGGTGCGCCTCGCCGCGCCGCTGGTCGCCGAGGGCGGTTTCCTGCTGGCGGCCTCCTGCTCGCACCACGCCGACCTCCTGAGCTTCGCCGAACAGGTGAAGCGCGGCCTGCAGGACGCCGGGCGCGCCGCGCGCATCCTGCGCACCTCCGGCGCCGCGCCGGATCACCCGGTGCACCCGGCGCTGCCGGAGAGCGCCTACCTGAAAGCGCGGATCCTGGCGCTGGATTGACTGCGTCATTCATTTTTGTCATTGCCGGGCCATACACTCGACCCGGCAATCCATCGCTAAGCCGGATTCAGGCGGAGCAGGCGGATGAATGGACCCGCGGGCCAAGCCCGCGGGTGACAGCCGATGTGAATCCGCAAAGTCAGGGTGCGACCGGGATCAGCTCGCCTTGGCGGTGGGCTGGCGGGCGGCCTGGTGCAGCGCCAGCACGAGGCGGAACAGCGTGCCGTTGGAGTCCGAGCGCTCGAGGCGGATGTCGCCGCCGTGGGCGCGCATGATGTCGTGGGCGATGGAGAGGCCGAGGCCCGTGCCGCCCTCGCGCGCCGAGCCGGTGAAGGGCTTGAAGATGTTCTCGCGCGCCTCTGCCGGCATGCCGGGGCCGTTGTCCTGGACGTCGATCACCAGGTAGTCGCGCACCGGCCGCGCGGCGAGGCGCAGTTCGCCGGCGCCGGCCTCCAGCGCGTTGTGCGCCAGATTGAAGAACACGCGGTAGAGCTGCTCGCGGTCGGCCTCCAGGGCGAAACCGCGGTCGACGTCGTTCACCCAGCCGGCGCGCCCGGCGCCGACCTCAGCGAGGGCCTCGCGCACCTCGGTCAAGAGGTCGCGCAGGTCGAAGCGCTGCAGGTCGAGCTGCACCGGCCCCTCGCGGGTGAACTGCAGGGTCTGCGCGCAGAGGTGCAGCGCGCGGTCGATGGCGCCGACCAGGGAGGGCGCCATGGAGCGCACCGCCGGATCGCCGCTCTTGGCGAGCCGGTCGGAGATCAGGCTGGCGGTCGCCAGGATGTTGCGCAGGTCGTGGTTCACCTTGGTGACGGCGGTGCCGAGCGCGGCGAGGCGCGTCTTCTGCAGCAGCGCCGCGCGCAGGCCCTGCTGCATGGTCACCAGCTCGCGCTGGGCGATGCCGATCTCGTCGCTGCGCTCCGACGGCGGCAGCGCGTCGGCGGCGACCTCCGGGTTGGCGCGGAAGGCGGCCATGCTCTCGGTGATGCGGCGCATCGGCCGCACCATGAGCAGGTGCAGGCTGAGATAGACCAGCGCCGCGGTGAAGACGGAGATGCCGAGCGAAAGATTCAGGATGCGCCAGGAGTAGTCGAACATCTCGCTGCGCAGCGGCGCTTCTTCCATCACGACCTCGACCAGGATCTCCGGATCCTTGGGCGAGGGCCCGATGATGCGCAGCAGCCGGTCCTGCTGCGCCAGCAGGGTCATCACGGCATCGCCGATCAGGCCGAAGAAGCTGGCCTCGCGCAGATCGTAGGTGGCGTCGAGTTCTTCCGGCGTCGCCACCATCAGCATCAGCTTGCCGGCGTCCGGCTTGGTCAGCCCGACCATGTAGGCGCCGACGTGCTGCAGCAGCTCGGCCTCCATCTCCTTGCTGACCATGTTGTCGGGGGTCGCCTCCAGCGCCAGAATCGAAAGGTGCGCGGCGGCGAGGCGTTCCTCGAGATAGACAAGGCGCATGCGCGCGATGGAGGGCGCATAGATCATCACCTCGGCCAGCATGACGAAGACGATCGTCAAAAGCAGCAGCTTGGCCGAGAGGCTCTTGGTGAGAGGGGGCAAACGCAGACTGTTGCCCGGCGATCGATGGCCCAACATGACCATTTCTTATAGCACGCGGGCAGTGGCGCCGGGAATCGCGCCGCAGGGGCAGCGCAGACAGGAGGCGGAGAGAGCGCCCGCCGCGGCTGCGGGGGGCCGGCCGTATGCCGGCGGGCGCTCTTTCCGGATCGCTAGCAGCTCAGGCTCAGTTGCTCTTCGCCGCGCAGGGGTTGCAGGGATTGCAGGGGTTGGCCGCCGCGCAGGGGTTGGTCGCCGCCGCACAGGGATTGGCCGCCGCGCAGGGGTTGCAGGCGTTGACCGGCTTCTTGACCGCGCAGGGGCTGCAGGCATTGGCCGCACAGGGATTCGCGGCGCAGGGGTTACAGGCCGCGATCTGCAGCGGGGTGTCGGCGGCAGAGCTCGCGGCAATCGGCAGAGCGACGGCGCCGGCGGAAACGGTCGCGACGCTCAGCGCCACCAGGGTTTTCTTCAACATGCTAAAAGCCTCCAATCATATTTGAATTCTTGCGGCTCCCCGGAAAGAGAAGCTGTCGCATCGGCGGGCCGCTCCGGGTGGCCCCGATGCCGATACCAAGACAATGGGCCAGCGCCCCGATCACTCTCGAATCACGCTCCTGCGAGGGGCTTCAACTTCCCGTGAAAAACGGGTGAGCGCCGGCTTGCCCGTCACGGCCATGGCGGTCAGGGAGCCCCGTTTTCACCGTTCTTGCCGGGCTTCACGTTTCTGTGGGTCACCTTCTTATAGATCACCGGCAGCAGCGAGAGGGCGATGAGGCCGGCGATGGGCAACAGCACCTCGGGCGCGAAAATGGCGTCCTTGATGGAGGCGGTCTCGCCGGCCTCGAAGATGGCGCCGAGGCCGTTGCCCACCGAGGCATAGACCAGCGAGCCGGGAATGATGCCCAGCGCCGTGCCAACGACGAAGACCCGCAGCGAGACCCCGAGGAAGGCCGGCACCAGGTTGACCAGCCAGAAGGGGAAGAGCGGGATGAGGCGCAATACCAGCAGGTAGCTGAGGGCGTTCTCCTGAAAGCCGGCGCGCATCCGGGCCACCGCAGGACCGGCCCGGTCGCGCAGCAGGTCGCCCAGCGCCGTGCGCGCCACCAGGAAGACGGCGATGCCGCCCAGCGTCGCCCCGACCACCGAACTCGCCGCGCCCAGCAGGGTGCCGAAGAGGAAGCCGGCCGCCACGGTCATCACCAGGGCGCCGGGGATCGAGAAGGCCACCATCACCGCGTAGACCGCGATGAAGGTCAGAACCGAGACCAGGCGGTGCGCGGCGACCAGGGCCTGCAGGGCGTCGCGGTGGGCCTCCAGGGTGTCGAAGTTCACGTAGCGCTGGCCGCCCAGGGCAAAGAAGAGGACCAGCCCGGCGAGCAGCACGGCGGCCGGCAGGAAACGCCGCCAGGCCGGCCGGGCGTCGGCCGGTTTGCCGCCGGAAGGCGTCCCGCCGGCGGGATCTGGACGCGGCTCTGGCATGGGGCTCCTTATCGGCAACGACGTTAACGGCCGGTTAAGGGCCGCCTGGGGATTGTTCCGCGCGCCCGGGCAGGGGCGGAAAATCCGCAGAAAACCGGGCCAGAGAGCGGTTTTAGCCGCTGCCCGGCCGGACCGCCAGTCACCAAGGTGTGAGGCCTTGTGGAGATTCCGCCTCTCAAGGCCCCGGCGGTCGTTGACAGAGCCCCGGCCCGCCCTTATACAGCCCCGTCAATTCGAGATTCAGCCTGAAACTGGAGTTTAGCCGTGAAGCGCACCTATCAGCCCAGCGCGCTGGTTCGCAAGCGCCGCCACGGGTTCCGCGCACGCAAGGGAACCGTTGGCGGGCGTCGCGTACTTGCCCGTCGCCGTGCCAAGGGCCGCAAGCGCCTTTCCGCCTAAGTGTCATGATGCCGACCGTCGGGCGGCTCAAGACACGGCCCCAATTCCTCAAGGTCGCGGCGGCCCGGCGCAAGTGGGTCACCCCCGGCCTCGTCCTGCAAGCAGCCAGGCGCCAGCACGGTGCAGACCGCGCGGCGCCTGAATCGCTCCCGCAAGACGCGGCGGGCGAGCCCGAGGACTGCCCGGAGGTGCGGGTCGGCTTTACCGTCACCCGCAAGGTCGGCAACGCCGTGGTGCGCAACCGCGCCAAGCGGCGCCTGCGCGCGGCGGCGGCGGAGGTCTTTCCACGCTGTGGACGGGCCGGCACCGACTATGTGGTCATCGGGCGCCTCGGCACCCTGACCCGGCCGTTCGACGCGCTGCGCAGCGACCTCGAGCAGGCCATCGAGAAACTCGACCGCGCGCAGCGGCGCGGCGAGAAGAAGAAGAAGAAGGAGGCTGTACATTGAAGGCTGTTAAGAGCCTCGTCAGCTTCGTCCTGCTGGCCCTGATCCGCGGCTACCAGCTGCTGGTCTCGCCGTTCTTCCCGCCGAGCTGCCGCTATTTCCCGAGCTGCTCCGACTACGCCCGTCAGGCGGTCCTGCGCCACGGGCCGCTGGTCGGCGCCTGGCTGGCGGTCAAGCGCCTGGCGAGCTGCCACCCCTGGGGCGGCCTCGGCTATGACCCGGTGCCGGAACAATCCGTCAAAAAGCCTGGCCACGGCCGGGCCTGTCCCCATTTAGAACACCTGTCGGGCCGCTGAAGCCCAGCCCTGGAGCCGTCTCGTCTTATGGAACAGCGCAACCTTCTCCTCGCGATCGTCCTGTCGCTGGCCATCCTGATCGGTTTCCAGTTCGTCTTCCCGCCGGCGCCGCCGTCGACCCAGTCCGACGCCCCGCAGGTCACCCAGCCCGACGGCAGCCAGGTGCCCTCGCTGTCGACCGAACCCGGCGTGCCGGGCGGCGTCGCGGTGCCTTCGGCGCCCTCGCGCGACGAGGCCATCGGCATCAGCCCGCGCGTCTCCATCGAGACCGACAGCGTCACCGGCTCCATCGCCCTGCGCGGCGCGCGCATCGACGATCTTACCCTGCGCCGCTATCACGAGACGATCGACGACGACAGCCCGCTGATCACCCTCTTCTCGCCGGAAGGCTCCGCCGCGCCCTACTTCACGCAGTTCGGCTGGGCCGCCAAGCCGGGCAGCACGGTGAAGCTGCCCGACGGGCAGACCCTGTGGACGGCCGAAGGCGGCCCGCTGGGGAAGAACTCGCCGGTGACACTGCGCTGGGACAACGGCGAAGGCCTGATCTTCGAGCAGGTCATCGCCCTGGACGAGACCTACCTCTTCACGGTGACGCAGCGGGTCATCAACAACGGCACGGCGGCGGTCGAGCTGGCGCCCTTCGGCCTTGTCTCGCGCACCGGCACGCCGGAGATCCTCGGCTTCTACATCCTGCACGAAGGACCCATCGGCTTTCTGGCCGACGATCTGAAGGAAGTCGACTACGACGACCTGAAAGACGAGTACCAGGGGCAGCAGGTGGTCCAAAGCCAGGAGACCACCGGCGGCTGGATCGGCATCACCGATAAGTACTGGCTGGCCGCCCTGGTGCCGGACCAGGCCACCGCCGTGAACACCCGTTTCGTCTACTCGCAGCCGCAGGGGCGCGACCGCTACCAGACGGATTTCCTCTACACCGCCAGCGCCGTGGCACCTGGCGCCAGCCAGGAAACCACCAGCCGACTCTTTGCCGGCGCCAAGCGGGTGCCGCTGCTGGAGCGCTACCAGGAAACTTACGGCATTGCCAACCTGGAGCTTGCGGTCGACTTCGGCCTCTTCTACCTGCTCACCAAGCCGATCTTCTGGGCGCTGCACTGGCTGCACGACGCCCTCGGCAACTTCGGCCTCGCCATCCTGGCGCTGACCGTGGCGATCAAACTGGTGTTCTTCCCGCTGGCCAACAAGTCCTACAAGTCGATGGCCAAGATGCGCAAGCTGCAGCCCAAGATGATGGAGCTGCGCGAACGCTACGGCGACGACAAGCAGCGCCTGAACCAGGAGATGATGGGGCTGTACAAGAAGGAAGGCGCCAACCCGCTATCCGGCTGCCTGCCGATCCTCATCCAGATCCCGGTGTTCTTCGCGCTCTACAAGGTGATGTTCGTCACCATCGAGATGCGCCACGCGCCCTTCTACGGCTGGATCCACGACCTCTCGGCGCCCGACCCGACCACCATCCTGAACGGCTTCGGCCTGTTCCCCTGGGACGCGCCGGATCTCGGCATCCTCAACGTCATCAACATCGGCATCTGGCCGCTGCTCATGGGCATCTCCATGTTCCTGCAGCAGAAGCTGAACCCGCAGCCGCCCGATCCGGTGCAGGCCAAGGTCTTCCTGATGATGCCGGTGATCTTCACCTTCCTGCTGGCGACCTTCCCGGCCGGCCTGGTGATCTACTGGACCTGGAACAACATGCTCTCCATGGCCCAGCAGGCGTTCATCATGAAACGCCAGGGCGTGCCCCTCGGCGGCGGCGGCGGCAAGCCGAAACCGTCGACCTGACGGCGCAGCAGGCCATGCCAGAGCCCACGAGCGACGGCCCGACACGCGAGGCAGAGGAAGCCGCCCTGGAAGCAGGGCGGCTTCTCTTCGCCGGGCCCTGCGATTTCCTCATCTCG
>DAIQBR010000010.1:0-5466 GCA_036781105.1 Kiloniellaceae bacterium | reverse complement strand
CTGCTGAACGCGCTGACCGGCCGCAAGACCCTGGCGCGCACCTCCAACACGCCGGGGCGCACGCGCCTGCTGAACTTCTTCAGCCTGGGCGGGCGGCTGATCCTGGTCGACCTGCCGGGCTACGGCTATGCCCGCGCACCGAAGACCGACATCGCGCGCTGGAACATCCTGACCCGCGGCTACCTGAAGGGCCGCCAGCAACTGCGCCGCGTCTGCCTGCTGGTCGACGCGCGCCACGGCCTGAAGGCCAGCGACCGCCAGGTGATGGACGAGCTCGATACCGCCGCGGTGTCCTACCAGATCGTGCTGACCAAGGCCGACAAGCTGAAGCCCGGCCCGCTGAAGCGCATGATCGAAGAGACCGAGGCGGAGATCGCCAAACGCCCGGCCGCCCATCCGCACTGCCTGGCGACCTCCTCGGAAAGCAACGCCGGCATCGCGGAGCTGCGCGCGGCGCTGGCGGCACTGGCCGAGCCCGCCGCCGGAGGCTAGAGTGCCGGCAACCGTAAGACATCGTGTGACCTGGGAACCTGAGCGATGACGCAGAAGAACATCAGCGACACCAAGCACTGGCTGCGCACCGCCCGGACCATCACCGAGGCGCTGCCCTTCATGCGGCGCTACACCGGCAAGACCTTCGTCATCAAGTACGGCGGCCATGCCATGGTCGACGCCGAGCTGGCCTCGCTCTTCGCCAGCGACATCGCGTTGCTGAAGCAGGTCGGCATCAATCCCATCGTGGTGCACGGCGGCGGCCCGCAGATCGGCAAGATGCTGGAGCGCCTGCAGGTGAAGAGCGAGTTCGTCGACGGCCTGCGCGTCACCGACGCCGCCACGGTGGAGATCGTCGAGATGGTGCTGTCCGGCAGCATCAACAAGTCGATCGTCAGCGCCATCAATGCCGCCGGCGGGCGCGCCATCGGCCTGTCCGGCAAGGACGGCAACCTGATCCGCGCGGAGAAAGTGACCCGCACCACGCGCGATCCGGATTCCAACATCGAGAAGGTGCTGGATCTCGGCTTCGTCGGCGAACCGACGGTGATCGACCCGAAGATTCTCACCTCGCTGCAGAGCTCCGACATCATTCCGGTGATCGCGCCGATCGGCATCGGCCCCAACGGCGAGACACTGAACATCAACGCCGACACCGCGGCCGGCGCCATCGCGGCGGCGGCCGGCGCGGCGCGCCTGCTGCTGCTCACCGACGTGCCCGGCGTGCTCGACAAGTCGGGCGAGCTGCTGACCGATCTCAGCATCGCCGATGTCCAGCGCCTGCGCGCCGACGGCACCATCACCGGCGGCATGATCCCCAAGCTGGAAACCTGCGTCGACGCGGTCAGCAAGGGCGTCGAGGCGGCGGTCATCCTGGACGGCCGCGTGCCGCATTCCATGCTGCTGGAAATCTTCACCGGCGGCGGCATCGGCAGCCTGGTGAAGGGGTAGAGGTATTCACTACCTGTCGTTGCCGGACTTGATCCGGCAATCCATGGCAACACCTGCAGGGAATTTTGCGGGCCGATAAATGGACCCGCGGATCAAGTCCGCGGGTGACAACCTTTATGGGGGAGGCTCGCCCTACGACTGCCCCAGGCTGGAGAAGAAGTCGAGCTGCCACTCCATCTCTTCGGGGGACAGCGGGAACTCGGTGCCGTCGCGCGGACGCAGCGCCTTGTTGGGCGGAATGCCGCCCATGTTGGTCTGCAGCTGCAGCGCCAGGCGCATGGAGCAGCCGGCCTTCCAGGCCAGCGCGGTGATGCCCTTGGCCGAATGGCCCTGCAGCACGCGGTCGATGTAGTCGAGGGGCACATCGGCCAGGGCCGCCAGCGCATGGCGCACGAAGTCGCGCTGGCCGGACAGCACGGCTTCACTCACGGCTTCACTGTTCAGCTTGCCCGCCTTCTTCAGCTTGGCGACCTCGGCGGCCGGGTCGGCCTGCGGCTTGGCTTCGGCGGCTTCCTCGCCGCTGCCTTCCTCGAGGCGCTTGCGCACCTCCGCGGCGACCGCTTCGGCCGTGTGCCTGTCAAGATCGCTGCGCTTCTGCAGCTTCTTCAGCAGGGATTCGGCGACGAAGCCGGCGAGCTTCTTCACGGCCCGCGCCGGCAACACCGGACGCTCGACCAGCGCCGGCTGCCAGGCGGTCTCCTTCACCGAGGCGTCGATCAGGCTGTCGAGGGTTTCCTCGCGGATCTGCGCCGACTTGTTGGCCAGCAGCTCGCTGACCGCGCGGCGGTCGTCGCGCTGCACGATGGCATCGGAGATCGTCTCGCCGAGATTGCTGCGGCGGGAAATCGCGCAGAGCCGGCTCGACAGACCCGAGGAGGCGATGATCTCGAGCAGGTCCTCGTCGCTGAGCAGCGGCGAGAATTCCAGCACCGGGCAGGCGACCACGTCCTCGGTGTCGCGCGCCAGACTCTGGATCACCTGCGGCGGCGCCCCGGCGACGGACTTCAGCGCCTCGGCGAGAATCTGGCGCACCCGCGTCGCCTGGTCGCGCGCCAGCAGCTCCAGCGTCTCCTCGACGTAGCGCTGCGCTTTTTCCTGTGCGCCGCGGCCGTCCTGCGCGGTCAGCTGG
Source organism: Kiloniellaceae bacterium (assembly GCA_036781105.1). Taxonomy (GTDB): domain Bacteria; phylum Pseudomonadota; class Alphaproteobacteria; order Kiloniellales; family Kiloniellaceae; genus Pelagibius. The sequence goes on along the minus strand of DAIQBR010000010.1, from coordinate 2,894 downwards.
GCGATCTTGGAAGCCAGCTCGGCGCGCACCGCCTCGTCGGCGTCGCGGGCCAGGATGAGATCGGCCTGGCGCGGCGTCCGGGCGTTGGCGGCGATGCGCCGGCGCACCTCGGTGGAGGGGTCCTCGGCCAGGAAGTAGAGCACCTCCGGCCTGAGGTCGACACGCGCGGCAAGATCGGCGCGGGCGTGGTCAGAGCCGTTGTGGGCGAGCTCGCGGCTCTCCTCGTAGGAGAGTTCCTTGGGCAGCTTGCGGCGTCCGATCCCGAGTACCATCAGCCGCCTCCTTTGCGCTCTGCGCGCCGGTCGTAGTCCTCGGCCAGGACGAAGCCGTTCTTGCCGGCGCGCTTGGCGCCGTACATCGCCTGGTCGGCGCGGCGGAACAGGGCCTCCAGCCCCTCGCCGGTGCGCGGCTGGAAGACCGCGCCGCCGAGCGACAGGCCGAGGGGATGCTCGGCAGCGCCGGAGAAGCCGCGCAGGCGCTCGCCGGCCTTCAGGATCAGCTCGGCCTTGCGCTCGGCGGCGGCGCGATCCATGCCGCAGAGGAAGAGCGCGAACTCGTCGCCCCCGAGGCGCGCGGCAAGGTCGCCGCCGCGGATCTGCTCCTTCAGCAAGGCCGCCACCTCGAGCAGAGCCTCGTCGCCGACCTGGTGGCCGTGGGTGTCGTTGACCTGCTTGAAGTTGTCGAGGTCGATGTAGAACAGGGCGCCGGTGGCCTTGGCGGGCTCCTCGGCGACGCGGCGCTCCAAGGTGTCGGTGAAGCCGCGGCGGTTGTGCAGGCCGGTCAGCGGATCGGTGGTGGAGAGCACCTCCATCTCGGTCTGGCGGTCGAGCTGCTCGATGGCGAGGCCGACCTGGCCGGCGATGTTGTCGAGCAGGCCGCGGTCCTCGGCGGTCCAGGCCGGGGCGCCGCTGGCGCGCCAGGCGCAGAGCAGGCCGTTGGGCTTGTCGCGGTAGCGGGTGGCGCGCCCCAGAAGGTCGCCGCTGTCGTCGTGCAGTTCGACGGCCTGGCGCTCGCTGCCGAGCCGCTTCACCAGCGCCACCAGCAGGTCGTTGTGGGCCGGCTTGCCGGCCTGCGCCAGCGCGCCGCCGAGAACGCCGTCCTCGATTGCATGGATCGACAGGCCGGTCAGCGCCAGCGCCGGCATCAGCGCCTGCGCGGTGGCGTCCAGCATGCGCGCCGGATCCAGCTCGCGGCGCACCACGTTGACGATGTAGGAGAACAGGCGCTCGCGGTTGCGCGCCTCGGCGAGGTCGGCTTCGTGGCAGCGCAGGCTGGTGATATCGCGGCAGACCCCGCGCGCGCCGATCCAGCTGCCGCCGTCGGAGGTCAGCGGCAGCGCCGTCGACAGCAGGCAGACTTCGCCGCCCTGGGCGTCGCGGACCCAGATCTCGGCTTCCTCGACGGTGGCCTTGGCCATGAAGGGCGAAGCCTCCGCCGCCGCCGCACCGGCCGGCCTTTCCAATTCGGGGTCGAGCAGCAGCTCGCGGGCCGAGCGGCCGACCAGTTCAGTGGCCGGATAGCCGAGCGCCCCGCGCGGCGAGACGAAGACGAAGCGGCCCGCGGCATCGGTCTCCCAGGCGAAGTCGTTGGAGATCTCGACCAGGTCCTTGTAGCGCTGACGCGATTCCACCAGGGCGGCGCGCAGGCTGCGCTCCAGGGTGACATCGCGGCCCAGCAGCAGGGCGACGGTGCTGTCGGCCCAGGGCAGCACCACCACGTCGTAGGCGCGTTCAGTCGCGGCGCCGCCGTCGATCACTTTCACCAGCAGAGGATTGATCTGCGCCGTGCGGCCGGCCAGCGCGGCCTGCACCGCAGCACGCAGTTCCTCGTGCTGGCCCGACTGCAGCACCTGGCCGATGGGCTCGGCCTGGTCGTTGGCGTTGAGGACGATGCCGTTGTGGCCGGCCAGCATGACCGCGCCGGGAAACCGCGCGAAGGCACCGCCGGCGGACAGCAGGCCGCCGGGCGAGGCATCCTCAACCACGCGGCGATAGCTCTCCGCGAGATCCTGCTCACTGGAGGGCTCGCTTGCCGCTGGCAACCGTACCTTGGGACTGGGTTTTTCCACGCGTGCCGCTGCTCCGCTCAAGACAGGAAATCTGCCACTTTCGCCGTTAAGATGCGCTTAAGTGGCGGTGTCAATTTGCAGGCTTCACGGGTGCCGCCGGGCAATCGTGAGCGCGGGCGGGCCGGCGCGTGCGCTTAACCAGCGGTTAACCATGGCGCGCCCCAGGCGCCGCCGCCTTGGCGCCCCGGCGCGGCAGCGGGACCGCCCCGGCCCGGCCCCCGGCCCGGCGTTGACAGGGCGGCGGCCCTCCCGCATCTTCCGCTGCGCCCCCAGGGCCGCCCTCCAGCGGCCTCGGGGAGCGCCAAGCAACGCCTCAAGCAGCTCCACGGGACCCCATGGCAGAACAACACTTGAAGGGCATCATCGAGGATGCCTGGGAAGCGCGCGACAGCATCAGCACCTCGACCACCGGCGCGGTCCGCGACGCGGTGACCGAGGCCCTGGCCGGCCTGGACGCCGGCACCTACCGCGTCGCCGAGAAGGGCGCCGGTGGCTGGGAAGTCCGCCAGTGGCTGAAAAAGGCGGTGCTGCTGTCGTTCCGCCTGAACGACATGGTGCCGGTGCCCGGCGGGCCCGGCGAGAACACCAACTGGTGGGACAAGGTGCCCTCGAAGTTCCAGGGCTGGGGCGAGAACCGCTTCCGCGAGGCCGGCTTCCGCGCGGTGCCCAACTGCATCGTGCGGCATTCCGCCTATATCGCGCCGGGGGTGGTGCTGATGCCCTCCTTCGTGAACCTGGGCGCCTACGTCGACAGCGGCACCATGGTCGACACCTGGGCCACCGTCGGCTCCTGCGCGCAGATCGGCAAGAACGTGCATCTGTCCGG